>NZ_JACDWV010000088.1:0-676 GCF_016464105.1 Pseudoalteromonas sp. bablab_jr010
TTATACCATTCCGCTTAAATATCTGATCTAATATAGGCTATATAAAATCACCGGTTAATAACATTGAATCCAAACATATCTGAACAGCTTTTAGCGCTTTCTCGTAAAGAACCAAACGCACGAAAACGCATGCGATTGCTCGCAGTGTCATTATTTTATGAGGGGAATAGCAGAACCGATATTGCAAAACGTCTAAACACAGCAAGAAGTAGTGTGAATAAATGGGTTTCTAGTTACCTAGAGTATGGGCTAGCTGGTTTAGACAATAAGCCCATTCAAGGACGTCCATCAAGATTACAACAGCGGCAACTTGAACAACTATCTGAGTTTATAAAGCGCACGAATACAGAACTTCGTGGTGGCCGCCTTACCGGTGAAGACATTGTGCATTACATTCATACTGAATTTGGTGTTCATTACCACTTAAATCATGTCTATAAAATTCTAAAGCAACTTGGCTTTAGTTGGATCACAAGTCGCTCTAAACACCCGAAACAATCATTACAGAGCCAAGAAGCTTTTAAAAAACTTCCAACTGGAAACGATCCTTCACACACCAGGACACCTTCCTCTTGATCGGATCGACGTATGGTTTCAGGACGAAGCACGATTTGGCCAGCAAAATCCGACTACGCGCATTTGGGCTGAAACAGGCACTCGGCCACGGATTGTAAAA
>NZ_JACDWV010000089.1:0-503 GCF_016464105.1 Pseudoalteromonas sp. bablab_jr010
AACCGATATTGCAAAACGTCTAAACACAGCAAGAAGTAGTGTGAATAAATGGGTTTCTAGTTACCTAGAGTATGGGCTTGATGGTTTAGACAATAAGCCTATTCAAGGACGTCCATCAAGGCTGCAACAGCGGCAACTTGAACAACTGTCTGAATTTATAAAGCGCACGAACACAGAACTACGTGGTGGCCGCCTTACCGGTGAAGACATTGTGCATTACATTCACACTGAATTTGGTGTTCATTACCACTTAAATCATGTCTATAAAATTCTAAAGCAACTTGGCTTTAGTTGGATCACAAGCCGCTCTAAACACCCAAAACAATCATTACAGAGCCAAGAGGCTTTTAAAAAACTTCCAGCTGGAAACGATCCTTCACACACCAGGACACCTTCCTCTTGATCGGATCGACGTATGGTTTCAGGACGAAGCACGATTTGGCCAGCAAAATCCGACTACGCGCATTTGGGCTGAAACAGGCACTCGGCCACGGATTGTAAAA
>NZ_JACDWV010000090.1:0-32374 GCF_016464105.1 Pseudoalteromonas sp. bablab_jr010
ATCTAAAAAGGAGGACATATCATCGAAGTGCTGAATTAGAGACATAAAAAATCCGATATTATTTCTAATATCGGATTTTGAAGCTATGAAAAGATCAGTCAAGTGATCATAAAAATATTCTTAACTGATCAGCATTACGCTAATTGATGCGGGCTTTTTATTTATGTATTAACTAAATAAACGCTCAAACCAGTTCTTATCTAAATCTGCTTCACATTTTTTAAGTTGAGCGCCATAGCGGCTTGCTCGATGTTTAACTTTATTTGCAACACTCATTAGCCACTTCTTACTTTTGTAAGTGCCTCGCTTATAGCCGCCCCACCCTTCGTGATAATTAAGGTACTGCGCATAGGCATCCCACTTTGATATACCATTTACTTTATGGGTTTTGTAAACGAACCAAGCCATAAAATCGATTGCATCGTCAAAATCATCTCTGTCTGCACCGCTATTACCTGTTTCGCGAATGTAATCAGACCATGTTGGGGTTTTTGCTTGTGAGTAGCCATATGCCGAGCTGGCACGGCCGATTGGAATTACCCACAAGAAGTACTCCATTGGCGGCGCTGCATCATGACGAAATGAACTTTCTTGATACATCATGCTCATCAGTACATGTTTTGGCGAGCCCCATTTTTCTTGTGCATCACGGGCATCGTAATACCAATCGGGTTTTTCTTCAAAAATTTTACAAATATCATGAGGTTGCTCAGGAGGAGCCGTTGCACAACCAGCCAATGATGCGGCCAGCGATAAAATAATTATACTTTTTTTCATTTTTTTATGGATCTCGCTGAACTTTTTCTCGTCAGGTCAGTCTGAACTTATGAATGCAGCAGTATAGCATTGTTTCATCCCTGAAGAATCTTTGACGCAGCCTCCCTAGGCTGCGTTTTTTTATGCCTACAACATACTAAGCTTTAGAAAAATAGTCATCTAAAAATGCAGTGAAAGATACACTGTCTGCCGCTTTAACTTCACGCTCTTTAAGCACCGAGTCAGCCGCTTGCTCTGCCAAAAATGCTTGATCATAAAATTGGTAATCTGCATCAAGGTGACTTTGCTTGTACTGCTGTGCAAGTGCTAAAGCGAAATGACCATTATCCTGGTTTTCATTTGCAAGTGCTGCTACATATCTACCAGAAAAGGTTTTACTAGGATCCTCGACCCAGGTTACCATTTCTTTTATAGTTTCAGAGTAATAGCTCACACCGTAAGCTTTATCCATGTACTGTGCTACTGGGTGTAATTTATCAAAAATAGCATGCGCCCACTCAGTTAAGCTAGTAGCCCGCCCCTCTTTTGTTAACATTAACTCTGGATCACGACCATCATTAACGACCGCATCTAAATTTGCAGTACTTAATTTTTGCTCTTTCCAATCCATTTCTGGAGATTCGCTTAATAGGCAATAGGTTAAGAAAACATCTAAGAAGCGAATTTGCTGTAGATCAATTCCAGTTTCACTAAACGGATTAACATCCAATGCACGTACTTCTATATATTCTATACCGCCACGTAACAACGCATCAGTCGGTGTTTCACCCGAAGCTGCATTACGCTTAGGACGAATTGGCGAGTAAAACTCGTTTTCGATTTGCAGTATGTTTTTGTTTAGCTGCTTTGGTTCGGCACTTTTATAATCATCAAGATGACCATACAAATCCGAAGATAAGTGGATTGCTTCTTTTAACCCAGCTACATATTCTTCTAATGAGTTATACATAACACGTAAAGACGATTGTGCACTATTTGTGTAGCCAAGATTTCCCAGACGTAGTGCTGTACCGACTTCTAAATAAAGCGTGCCTTTACCTAATTTTTTAAAGGGTAAATCTGTTTCACGCCCTTGTAGAAACGAATTACACAAAGCCGGTGAAGCACCAAACAAATAACTGATAAGCCAAAGTTCACGCTTAAAATTGCGGATCAGACCTAAATAACCTTGTGATATAAAGTCCGACAAGCTTACTTTACTTTCATTTAGCTGATATAAGCTCTGCCATAAGGTTTCAGGAAATGAAATATTAAAGTGAACACCAGCAATCGCTTGCATCATACTGCCATAACGATTTTTAAGGCCTTCACGATAAAGTGTTTTCATACGCCCTATATTTGAATCACCAAACTGCGCCAATACAATGTCGTCTTGATGCTCAATAAAACATGGCATACTAATCGGCCATAGAAGTTCATCATTCATATGTGACAATGTGAACTTTTGTAAGTCTTTTAGCTGGGCTAGGGTTTGCTCAGCTGATGTGCTCACTGGAGTGATAAATTCTAGCAAAGATTCAGAAAAGTCAGTCGTGATATGCTCATTAGTTAACGCACTCCCAACGCCTTTTGGATGCCCCAGCTTTGATATGTGACCACTTGGTTTGATCCTTAAAGCTTCTCGCTCGATACCACGTTTAATCCCATTAATTGCGTTAGGAAATTGAGCTGTTAACGCTGCTAGCGTTTTATTTAAATCATGTTTTATCAAAAATGCTTCCTCGAGCCAGGTGGCTTTAATCCTAAGTGTATGGGGGCTAAAAATAATTACTCAAGAGCCAATTATAAGTTTCTGAAAAGTCCTTACACTGAAAGTTAATCTTGCCACTGTAAGTCATATTATACAATTGCTTTAGTGACCGCTGTGACGAGTATAAATTTTATTAGTGCAAACAAAGACCGAAACAAGATAACAATTCTTTCATCCAATACTAAAGAACTAGAGCAACCATATTTTTTCTGCTTCGTTATTGTTCTAGATCAATTCTCTTAAACAATTTTTAAAAGTTTAACAAAGATCAATCTTCAAGCTCTTCCCTTACATTTTTCTGAGTTTATAATCCGCGCACCATAAAAAAGTATATTTCAAGGACTCATATGCGTCGTGGGCAAGAAATCATTAATCAGGAAGTAACATACTCTGACAATCAAGAGCTTGTCTCTACCACTGACTTACGTGGTGTTATCACATACGTAAATAAGGAATTTTGTGCTATTGCTGGTTACAGCGAAGAAGAACTCCTCGGAAAAAACCATAACATAGTACGCCACCCAGATATGCCTAAAGCGGCATTTAAAGAGATGTGGGAAAAACTAAAACAAGGTCACTCTTGGCGTGGCATGGTGAAGAACCGCTGCAAAGATGGTCGCTACTATTGGGTCGATGCGTTCGTAACGCCAATTTACGAACATGGGCAGTTAGTTGGCTATCAATCTGTACGTACCAAACCAACTGAGCAATTAAAGAGTCGTGCAAAAGCGCTCTACACTAAAATTAATGATGGTAAATCAATCGCATCATTGCGTGAGAATATTTCACTAAGACAAATAGTGTCTGCGATTTTATTAGTTGCAGGTATTGTTGCTTTAGCTGTGGCCGCGTCATGGATGATTGCTTTAGCCGCATGTGCGCTTATAGCGCTACTTTTTGCTCTAAATTATGACGAACTGGTTGTTACGCCTAGCCATTTAAAGCAGCAACGTGCAGAGTTTGATTCAGTATCAAGGTATGTCTATTCAGGATCACATCCATTTAGCATTGCTGCCTTTAATCAGCAAATGCTGTTTGCAAAGCTCAGAACGGTGCTCGGTCGTGTTAAAGACTCTACTTACTCGTTTAAAAATATTGCCACCAGCTTAGATAAACAATCGTCACTAACTGAGCAAGGCATTGCTGCACAAAGTCAACGTTTGAGTGATATTGCCACTGCAATGACGCAAATGAGCGCAACGATTGGCGAAATTTCTGCTAATACTCATCATACAGCTGATAAGGTTAAGACAACTTATCAAAGCTGTAACGATATCAAACTGCATATTGAAGATAACAGTAGCATGGTGTCTGATCTAGCTAACCAAGTAGAGCAAGCTGCCACTACTGCTAACTCTCTTGCTAGTGAAGCTGACAAAATAGGCCAAGTAATGAGTGAGATTGAAGGCATTGCTGAACAAACAAACTTATTAGCGCTGAATGCCGCCATTGAAGCAGCACGTGCCGGTGAGCATGGCCGTGGTTTTGCGGTTGTAGCAGATGAAGTACGCGCACTTTCTTCACGTACTCAAAATGCGACAGCACAAATACACAGCTCAATTAAAGAAATTCAAGATACTTTATTTAGCTGGTCTAAAGTGATGCAATCAACTAAAGCGCAAGCAGATAGTTGTGTTGATACGACTGCTCACACTCAAACTGAGCTAGCGAGCATCTTCGCGCAAATTGATGAAATATCAGGCCTTGCGACTGAGATATCGACGGCTGCTGAGGAACAACAAGTTGTCAGCACCGATATTCGCGAAAATGTAGAAAGCATAAAAGGACACAGCGAAGAGAACTTAAAGCTTAGCTACAATGTGGCTAAAGATGCAGCGGGGCTTGTTGAAGGCTCACGCAAAGTTAACGATATGCTGTTAACCTTTAAAGTTTAAAGCTGATTAATACAAAAAAGCCGCATCATAAATGATGCGGCTTTTGTTTTTTAGGCAAATTAGCGACTCGAGAAAACAAGTCCATTCTCATCAGCATCAATATGAATGATGGCACCTGGCTGGTAATCACCACCTAATAATCGCTGTGCTAATGGGTTTTCAATGGTATGTTGAATAGCACGTTTTAAAGGCCTTGCACCATACACAGGATCAAAACCACTTTCAGCGATGCGGTCTAAAGCTGCATCTGTAACTTCAAGAATGTAGCCTTTTTCAGTTAATCGCTCACGTAGCTTACTTAACTGAATATCAGCAATTTCTTTAATGTGCTCATTAGCAAGTGGGTGGAATACCACGGTTTCGTCGATGCGGTTAATAAACTCAGGGCGGAACTGACTGACCAATACACCCATCACTTTTTCTTTCAACCCGGCATAATCATTTGAACCCGCTTGCTCTTGGATAATATCTGAACCCAAGTTAGAGGTCATGATGATCACCGTATTTTTAAAATCAACGGTGCGACCCTGACCATCTGTTAAGCGGCCATCATCAAGCACTTGCAGTAAGATGTTAAATACATCAGGGTGCGCTTTTTCGACCTCATCCAATAAAATGACTGAATACGGACGACGGCGTACAGCTTCAGTTAAATAGCCGCCCTCTTCATAGCCAACATAACCCGGAGGTGCACCGACTAAACGTGCCACCGAGTGTTTCTCCATAAACTCCGACATATCAATGCGCACCATGGCATCTTCAGTGTCAAACATAAAGCTGGCTAGTGCTTTTGTCAGCTCAGTTTTACCCACCCCTGTTGGGCCTAAGAATAGAAATGAACCGATTGGGCGATTTGGATCAGCAAGCCCAGCGCGAGAGCGACGAATTGCATTCGCAACAGCGACAACGGCTTCATCTTGACCAATCACTTTGTGATGTAATTGATCTTCCATTTGCAGTAGCTTTTCACGTTCGCTTTGCAGCATTTTCGATACCGGAATACCTGTCCAACGCGATAAAATCTCCGCAATTTCGTCTTCACCTACTTGGTTTTTAAGCAAGCTCATTTCTTGCATTTCAGCTTGCGAAGCAAGGTCGAGTTTACGCTCAAGCTCAGGTATACGACCATACTGTAGTTCAGACATGCGCTGTAAATCACTAGCACGACGTGCCACTTCTAAATCAAGGCGCGCTTGCTCAAGCTCAGCTTTAATAACTTGCGTGCCTTGCAATGAGGCCTTCTCGGCATTCCACACTTCGTCTAGCTCGCGGTATTGTGCTTCAAGTTCAGTGATCAGCTCTTGCATTTCGGTGCGGCGCTTTTGACTCGCTTCGTCTTTTTCTTTCGCCAGCGCATTGTCTTCCAGTTTTAACTGAATAATACGACGTTCTAGCTTATCTAAAGACTCTGGTTTTGAGTCAATTTGCAAACGAATTGAAGAACCCGCTTCGTCAATTAAATCTATTGCCTTATCTGGTAATTGGCGATCGCTGATGTAACGGTGCGACAACTGCGCCGCAGCAACAATAGCCGGATCGGTAATATCAACTGAGTGATGCAGCTCATAACGCTCTTTTAAACCACGTAAAATCGCAATGGTGTCTTCAACCGATGGTTCATCAACAAACACTTTTTGGAAACGACGCTCAAGTGCCGCATCTTTTTCGATGTATTGACGATACTCATCAAGGGTTGTGGCACCCACGCAATGTAACTCACCACGGGCAAGTGCAGGCTTTAACATATTACCCGCATCCATTGCACCGTCTGTTTTACCTGCGCCTACCATAGTATGAATTTCATCAATAAAAAGGATGACTTGACCTTCTTCTTTGGCAAGTTCATTCAATACTGATTTTAAACGCTCTTCAAATTCACCACGGTATTTAGCACCCGCAACCAAAGCACCTAAATCAAGCGATAATACTCGCTTGTTTTTTAAGCCTTCAGGTACTTCTCCATTGATAATTCGTTGCGCAAGGCCTTCGGCAATTGCCGTTTTACCTACACCCGGCTCACCAATTAACACCGGATTATTTTTAGTACGGCGTTGTAATACTTGGATAGTACGACGAATTTCGTCATCACGGCCAATAACGGGGTCAAGCTTACCTTGCTCTGCTCGCTCAGTTAAATCGATGGTGAATTTTTTTAATGCCTGACGAGTTTCTTCAGCATTTGGATCTTCTACTTTTTGGCCGCCACGAATGGCTTCAATTGCAGATTCTATCTTGCTAGAAGTAATATTCAGCGCTTTAAAAATCTCGCCTAAAGGGCCTTTATCATCACACGCGGCAAGAACAAACAACTCACTCGAAATGAATTTATCTTTTCGTTTTTGAGCATATTTATCGCATAAGTTAATTAACGAAATCAGGTTATTTGACAGCTGAACATCGCCACCAATACCTTCAACTTTAAACAGTTTTTCGATTTCTTGGGATAACTTGGTATTTAATTCGTCAGCACTCACACCTGCTTGTGCAAGTAGCGCACGCACGCTTGAACCATTTTGCTGAAGCAATGAATACATTAAATGCACAGGCTCAATAAATTGATGATCGCGCCCAAGTGCTAATGACTGCGCATCTGAAAGCGCAGATTGAAATTTACTTGTAAATCTATCTAAACGCATAAGGGTTTACCTATTAAAAAATCTAATTGCTTAATTAATGGGTATGCTTAGTGATTTGTTCAAGTAAAAGAAGAAAATTTAATCGTATAAAATGCGTATAAAGGCGTATTAATTGCGCCAGATCAAGCTAGCCATTCGGCCTGTTTGTCCGTCGCGGCGATAAGAGAAAAACTGTGATTTATCAGTGACAGTACAGTACTCACCACCATATATTTTAACCACGCCTAATTGTGCCAGTTGCTGACGTGCCAGTAAGTAGATATCAGCCATGTATTTTTCATGTTTGGCTGTAAAGGCTTGTTGATGCACAGGGTTTTGTAAGCAAAAGCTATCTTTAACGTCTTGCCCGACTTCAAATTGCGAAGGACCAATAGCAGGGCCTAACCAAGCAATAATATCGTTTGCTGGCGCTTGAAAATGCGAAACCGTGTTTGCCAATATAGCTTGCGCTAAACCACGCCAGCCACCATGTACAGCTGCGACTTCATCCCCTGAACTCGAGCAAAGTAATACCGGCAAACAGTCTGCGGTCATTATTGCAAGAGGCTGCTTCACTAAACGGGTGTAAAGCGCATCAGCAGCGCGTACTTGGCTTAAGTCAGACTTTTCATCAATCACGATTACATCACTGCTATGTGTTTGGTTTAACCACACAGCAGGGTTTGGCAGCTGATTTGTAAGTAACGCGCGATTTGC
This sequence comes from Pseudoalteromonas sp. bablab_jr010, assembly GCF_016464105.1. NCBI lineage: Bacteria > Pseudomonadati > Pseudomonadota > Gammaproteobacteria > Alteromonadales > Pseudoalteromonadaceae > Pseudoalteromonas > Pseudoalteromonas sp. bablab_jr010. The sequence goes on from NZ_JACDWV010000090.1 coordinate 7,755, forward strand.
AAGCACTGCTTGCTCATCATCACCAACATGTAAACCCACATTAAAACTATCAAAGGGTGCAACTGATACACCGCCCTCTCGGGTCGTACTCAGTGCACTAACAGTGTTTGGGGCAGTCCATGCTGGTGTGATCATAACGCTTAAAACTCAATATTTGGGTTTGCTTTAGTATCAGCGCGTAATGCTTCTGTCATAGCTGCCATATCATCTGGAATAGGGGCTTGCCAAGTCATTAACTCACCCGTAATTGGGTGTGCAATTGATAGTTTTACAGCATGTAATGCTTGGCGTTTAAAGTCGCGTAGCATTTGAAACAACTCTGGCGTCGCGCCTTTAGGCGGGCGCGGACGACCACCATAAAGTTGATCGCCAACTAATGGGTGATTTAAATAAGCCATGTGTACACGGATTTGGTGTGTACGACCTGTTTCTAGACGTAAACGTAAGCGTGTATGTGCTCTAAACTTTTCTGCAACACGGTAATGCGTAACCGCTGGTTTGCCCATTTCATGAACGGCCATGTGGGTACGTTTTGTTGCATGACGACCAATTGGTTTTTCAACCATGCCACCAGCAGTCATTGTGCCATTACAAATTGCTTCGTATTCACGAGTGAAGTTTTCACGCTTTTGTAACGAAGACACTAAATGTGTTTGTGCCGGAATAGTTTTCGCCACTACCATTAAACCTGTGGTGTCTTTATCTAGACGATGCACAATACCCGCACGAGGCACATTAATGATGTCTGGGTAATGGTGTAGCAACGCATTTAATACCGTGCCATCTGGGTTACCCGCACCTGGATGAACGACTAATCCCATTGGTTTATTAATTACCAAAATATCATCGTCTTCATAAACGATGTTTAATTTGATATTTTGTGCCTCATATTCACGAGGGGCTTCGATGGTTGTTTCTACACTCACCATTTCGCCACCGAGTAGTTTTTCGCGCGGCGTGTTTAATATTTCGCCGTTTACAGTGATTTTATCATCCAAAATCCACGTTTTTATACGTGATCGAGAATAATCAGGGAACAATTGCGCTAATACTTGGTCTAGACGTTTACCGCCAAGGTCAATTGGAACCTCGGCTTGGAGAGAAATTTGCTCTGACATTAGTAACTTTACCCAATTTACCAGTGCAAGCTGTGCTCGACTGGGTTAGAATCGCTTTAATATAATACGTATAGTTTACTCGGTTTTCCTCACTTGGCCTAGCCGAAGACATCGAAGGTAAGAAATAAAATGATAAATAAAATAGGGAAACGTGCGTTCGCCATAGTTTTTTCAGTATCTGTACTTGGCTTAGGTGCCTGTTCATCAGCACCCGATCAAGAAGATATCCAACGCGTTCCTAATAAATCTGCGCAAGCTTTATATGAAGATGCAAAACAAACATTAGATTCTGGCTTATATGCGCGTGCAATTGAGCTATTAAGTGCGATTGATTCTCGCTACCCTTTTGGTCCTTTATCAAAACAAGTACAAATGGACTTAGTGTATGCGCATTATCAAGCAGGTAATACTGAGCAAGCACTCGCAACAATCGACCGTTTTATTCGCTTAAACCCAAACCACAAAGATTTAGATTACATGTACTACATGCGTGGCTTGGTAAACATCAAAGCCGATGAAAACGCATTCCAAGAGTATTTTGGTGTAGACCGTGCCGACAGAGATGCAAACCGTACTCGTGTCGCATTTACTGATTTATCAACGCTTTTAAAACGTTTTCCTAACAGTGCTTATGCACCAGAAGCAAAAAAGCGTTTAGTATGGTTACTTAATAAAATGGCGCGCTACGAGTTAAAAGTTGCCGAATACTACTATGAGCGAGAGGCGTACCTTGCTGCAGCAAACCGTGGTAAATACGTGGTTGAACACTACTCACAAAGCAGCTACCTTGATCAAGCGCTTGAGATCATGGAAAAAAGCTACAACAAACTTGGCTTACCTGAGCTAAGTGAACATGCTAAAGCAACACGTGAAGCTAATAAGCGTTAAAAATAAACTAAAAGCAAAAAAGGCGCCTAAGGCGCCTAAGGCGCCTTTTTTAATATTTGCGATCGAATATACCCAAACCACCTCAAGGTGCGAGTTTCAGTTGGAATTAAATCGCGTCTTCATCTTCTTCAGCGGTACGAATACGTACGACACGCTCAACGTCAGTGACAAAGATTTTACCGTCACCAATTTTACCTGTTTGCGATGTTTTAACGATAACATCGATAGCACGGTCAACATCTTCATCGCTTAATACGATATCTAATTTTACCTTAGGTAAAAAGTCCACCATATACTCAGCACCGCGATAAAGCTCGGTGTGTCCTTTTTGACGGCCAAAGCCTTTTACTTCGCTTACCGTCATACCTGTGATGCCCACATCTGATAATGCTTCGCGCACATCATCAAGCTTAAATGGTTTAATAATTGCTTCGATTTTTTTCATTTTCGGGTTACTTATTATTTCTCGATTGCGTCGATTTTAGACAATCCCATTGCTGATGGCAAACAAAGCTATGAATTACGGTGATTAAATCAGCAATCATGATATTATTAAACAAAGTGATTCAAAATAGAGACAACAATGAAATCATTGCAACAGGGTTTTACATTATTGGAGTTAATGGTCACGATTGCTATCGTAGGTATTATTGCAACTATTGCGATCTGGGATAGCTCAGACCTACTAGAAAATGATAGAGCGGAAAGCTATTTGCAAGAGCTTAAACGCAATTTAAGTTTTGCCAGAGCAAAAGCTACTACTAGCGATGCTGTTGTGGTTGTTTGTAGTGGAAACACGTCAAGAATTGAAAGAAATAGACGAGTCCCATGCTTAAACGATTGGAGTCAAGGCACTTTATTCGTATTTTTCGATTCGAATCAAAATGGTATATACAACCCAAGAGTTGGCGATATCATTTTAAGGGTAATGGAAGAAATACCTGATAATAGTCAGTTAGCATTTTCAGGGGATCGCTCTTTAATATTCGATACCAGCGGTATGCTCACTTCAAACGCAGGAAAATTCACTTACTGCCCTTCTAAAGCTAATGATGATAACAATAAACAACTTGAGATTTTAAAATCTGGTACTGCTTTATATATTGGTACTACGACAGATGTCTGTAATTAAGCTTGGTAAATTGACAGCCCACACTCTCGAATTATAGTTAAATAAACAGTCGCAATTTTGGAGTCTTCAAGGATGAAGGCATTTACAACTCTGCGCAGCCTCAATGGAGCGACGTTAATTGAAAGCCTAATAGTGTTATCAATTTTATCACTCCTGCTGCATTTCGTCTTATTTGAATATAAGCCACTTCTGGCCAAAAACCGTTTAGAAAGCAACATGCAAACGGTGAAAAGAGCGCTGCAGTTTACTCGCCTAAAAGCGCAAACAAATGATGCCTATGTCACCTTCTGCGCCTTAAAACACAACAGATGCAACAAAGCTATATGGCACAAATCGTTAACCGTTTTTGTAGACAGAGGCGTGCTAGGTGTATTTGAAAGTGGTGATACCAAGTTAATGGAAATCGAAGCGATTAATAAATTTGATATGCTGACTTATCCGCGTCATTCAGTCACATTTAGCCCAGCAGGTATGCCGATGGGGCTAGGTAATGGTACTTTTATCTACTGCCCTGAATATAGTAAAGCAAGCCTCAAAGGGCTTGCTATAAGCGTTAGTCCATTTGGACGGGTCAGGTTAATTGATACTGATAAATGCCAAACTGATAATTGATAAAGTCTATTTACCCCAACAGGTGCTTGAGTCAGCAGAACCTGTTGACGTTTTTAAACCCGTATCAGAAATAGACAATGTTTTACATTCGGCATCTTGTAACGGCGGTCCAGACTCAGGAGTTGCCTTAAATGTAAATGTACCTGCGTCATTATCTACCTCGACACTAATGGTATAAAAGTTATTTTCTGTAGTACTAGAAACACCTAAATCAGCAATTGTGCTTGTATATTCTCGATTATCGACAAAATACTGCTCTTGCTTATTAGCTGCATCTAATAACGAAGTAATTGCCTCAGTTCGAGCAGTACGTTTTACGTGCTCAAAATAACTAGGAATAGCAATGCTCGCGATAATCCCTAAAATTGCCACAGCAATCATAAGCTCTATTAAAGTAAAGCCCTTTTCACTAGTGTTTTGTATTTCATTCATTCTTTATAACCTTATAATCTGCTGAATCCAAACACGATTTCATCATAGGTTTAACACCTACTCAAAGCAACTGACAAGTCACTTATTTATAGCCGTGTTGCAATTAGGCTATTTTGAGCCATCATTAACTTCTCTTTTATAGATAAAGGTTTGTTGAGTTTTAAAGCCAAAACCAATAGGAACAGCGTCACTAACAAGCTTAATTTTACCGTCTTCAACAGTTATACCTGGGCCTAAGATTTCTTGAACCTTAAATGGGTTTTCTTGCCCCTTAATACCAGGTCCAATTGTTAGAAATTGACTTAACTCTTCGACTTTATCTTCAGTATCTTTAATGACATCTGGATTGTCAGGATCAGGTAAGTCATCACAATAGCCATTATTATTATTATCAACACAACTATTCCCCACGCCAAAATACAACTGAGGTGTGTCCGGAACATCATTGGAAGTAGTAAATTTCAGGCTATCGTAAACCTTTGTGCCATAGTGTAAATGAAAGGCATATACGCTTCCTGAGCCACCAGTTAACGAGCACTGGTTAGTTGTCTCGGTTGCAGAAGCAGGGGTATAGCTTGTGAAATAGGCAACCCCCCCTATAACTGTACTCGCAGCAAGTGATTTTTCTCCCACTGACGGAAGGTTATAATACCAGCCTTTATAGGCTCCAAGTTCAACTTCTAGCTTGGTAAATTTATCGACATTATCAAGCGCATTACCAAATGGATCTGAGTCCATATTCATTAAATCAGATTGAGTAATTACCTTAGGTACGTCACTACCTACAAAAGATTGAGTAACTGTATTAATATCTCGAATCATGAAAAGTTGATCCTTAGTTACTGTTGAAGTTGGCTTTGAACGATTACCACTGCCAACTAAAACTGCATCAAAGGGTGTATCTCGTCGAGAAAATACTTTTTTCCCATTAATAGTTGTTTCTGTGACCTTGCTGAACATAGTTCTTGCTATCAGCGGTTTGTAGAAAAAACGCCTATCTTGCGTACTCAAAGAACTGCCCAAACTTGCAAGTTTGAAGTGAGTCCAAGGACTATCAGAGCTATTTGGTTTTTCACTCGGCATATCTATTCGCCAAATATCACCACCTGTGTCAGTTGCATATAAACGGTCAACAAAGCCATCATAATCCGAATCAAGAACACTAACATCAGCCGCAATACTGTGCTTACCTTTAAAACCGTTTTCGGTTGGAGTTAGTGCCCAAATTTTATTTCCTGTTTGCGCATCAACAATATAGATCCCGCGGCCTTCGTTATCATCTGTTCGGATCACGTTATCCTTGTTAGTGTCGTAACCCGCACCAAAAATCAATACAGGGCGGTTTTTATAGCCTTCCATATTAATATAGGTAACCGTAGGCTTAGACCAAGTTTGACCTAACTCTTTGAAGTCACCGGAACCACCTTCAATAGGTTGATTCCACAGTAAACTTGGTGAGTCGGGGTTTGTAATATCTAAGCCATAGTAATAATTACCACCACGCCTCAAACCAAAAAATGCCCAAACACGATCACTTCCATTTACCACACCATCATTATTTTTGTCATCGAAAAATACAGATATTGGACCATCAACACCATATACTTTAGTGTTCGCTTGATTCTCTCGTAGCGGCTTAATTATTTTGTACAAGCTACTTGGAATAAATGCCCAGCTTTCTTTAAGAACGTCCTTTTTATCTTGGAAAAAGTGTAAAAAGCCTGCATTTGTACCAATTAAAATGCGAATGTCATCATTACCATAATCAATTGTAACGGGTTTAGAATGTAGCGGATCACCGAAAATATCTTGTCGCTGGTCCACTGATGAAGAATCTCCATCCTCGTTATCAACATCTATCCCGCGCGCCCAATCAATTGTTTTTTGTAATTGTGACTTATCAACCCCAAACAACTTCGCGGCTTTTTCATCGCCACCTAAGGCACTCGAAACATTTGCTTTTGTAAAATCTACTAGACTAGACTTACCCGCGTCTGTGTATAACTTTCGCGATGCTAGTTTAGTTAAATGTAGATTTACGCCACCACGTTGCACTGTATTTCCATCAGCTTCTTCATTAGTTGGTAGCCAGAACGTTCTCGCTTTATTAGAAATCAAACCATCTTCATTAAGTGCTGATTTACCTGTTGAATCAACAATTTGATCACCAGACACTTTTAATTTTTTCAAATTTCCACGCCAACGCGCACCCGTTTCAGGGTAAAACATAGCGTAGTAAATCGATTCGCGGCTACGGGTTTGATCAACATTGTTACTCGCGATTGACGGTGAAGTGAAACTATCATTTACTTCACGGATTTGGGTGATTGTATTTTTCAATGCCTCGGATAATTGCTCTGACGTATTCGCATGCAGGTACTGGCCACCGCCTAATCGAGCAGTTTCCGAAAGTAGAGTTTTACCGTTATTACTCATCCCACTACCAAAGCCGATGGTATATACACGCCCTGTTTCATGGATATCCGTTGTGGTTGGCCTTAAGTCGACTTCAACATCATCAGTGCCATGTATGATCTGAGCTAACTTGTGTAGAAGAACCCCTGCAATTTTATCGTCATTTGATAATGAGCTACCAAAATACGACTTATATAATGCGCTAATATTAGAGTCTTGCTCATTATCAGATCCTGCAGATGGGTCCCCATCTGTCATGTAGATAATATTAACGGAGTTATCACAGCGCTTTACTTCATCAGGATTATCAAATGGTGAAATATATGAGAAATTAGTGATGACTTCATTTTCCCAACGACACCCCCACCAGTAACATTTACGAACTCTGTTTGTTGTAGTTGATTTATTCTCTACGGAAGTATCACGTAAAAGCTCATTGACTTTTTCACCATAGAATAAGTTTTGCCCTGTAATATATAAGTATGCTTCCCACAAAGTTTCAGTCAGCGGCGTACCACCATCAGCAGGTAAATTGGCAATCGTCGTTTTCAACGTTGACATTGGCGAGCCAATACCAGCAAGTACATAACCACCTTCAGTACTATTAAAGCGCATTATGCCAAAATCAATATCATCGTTACCATCAACCAGTTTAGTAATAGCATCTTGTGCAACGCCTAACCGACTATCTGAACACGGGATATACAAACCATTTGAGAACCCACAACTGTTACCCGAACTAGTAGAAAAGGCCATACTTCCAGAAGTATCGAATACAATTAATACGCGAGGTTTCTCATCGAGATCAACATTATGATTTACATAAAGCTCTATATCTTCTGCTGAACTAGAAAAGCTAACCGCAGCAAAGGCACAAAGAAGTATCCTGTTTACTGTTTTACTAATTTTCATTACTTCTCCCGTCACCTTAATGCTATTAATTTAGCGATTAGCTTTGTTATTGCCGAACTTCTGCTTTGTGATTTTCTGCAGCAGTTGAAAACCTTAACAGTGCGATAAATTACAACACCCTTATGTTTGAGTTGCTGCAATACTTATACAGAACCATAAAAAAGGCTAAAAAGCATTTTATAAAATTCAAACACACTATAATTATTATAATAAAAAGCTACTACTATTCCACACTTTTCTTATCTAAATTAATAATAAAAAAAATAATTAGAGCATAAAAGAGAAATAAGAAAAAACGACCGGAAAAATAATCCTGAATGGGTTGGCAAAATAGTGGAAATAAAAAATAAAAGTATAAAATAAACAGCAACTTAATAGAGAATAGAAATATTAATTTAATATAGAAAAAACACTGACAATGAGTTCACCCAAGTTAAGCTTATAAAACGGGTGACTGAGAAAATAAATACTCAAAAACTCATAAAGCCAGTGTTCAAAAAAGGATGTTATTTAATCTAGTAACTTCTGTCGTTCTCTTCTTTTTTATATATGTAAGTTTGTTGAACTTTAAAACCAAGAGGTTCATCACTCACTAATTTTATTTCTCCATTTTCAATAGTTAAACCGGGTCCATTTACCCCTTTGACTTTAAATGGGCTTTCTTCACCTACGATTTTGGGTCCAACAGTCATAAATTGGCTTATCTTTATTTGCTCAATTTCACCTTCGTAGTCATCACAATAACCATTGCCGTTTGTATCTTTACAGCTGTCAGTTTCGCCAAAAAAGAGTTTTGGGGTGTCTGGTACATCTGTGCCTGTCTTAAACTTCAAGTTATCATATATTTTTGTACCGTAATGAAGATGAAATGCGTATAGGCTTCCGACACCACTTACAACCTCACATTCATTTACCTTATCTTCTAATGAAGGAGGAGTATAACTTGTAAAATAAGCAACCCCACCAATCACAGTACTAGCTGCCAGAGACTTTTCACCTGCAGACTGAAGATTGTAATACCAGCCTTTAAACTGGGCTAACTCAACCTCAAGTTTGACAAATTCATCAACCTTATCAAGTACTTTACCGAAAGGGTCTGAATTAACATTCATTAAATCAGCTTGTGTAATATGATCAGGTGCATTACCGATGAAAGACTGTGTAACAGTGTTTTCATCTCGAATCATAAATAATTGATCGTTAGTTTCTAAAGATGTCGGTTTTGCTCGGTTACCACTACCAATTAACACTGCATCAAAAGGAGTATCCACACGTGCCGTAATTACTTTACCATTAATCTTTGTTTTTGAGACTTTGCTAAACACACTTCGTGCAATAGTTGAGTTATAAAAGAAACGTCTATCTTGGCTCTTACCCTCACCACCTAGGCTCGCAAATTTAAAGTGGGTCCAAGGTTGCTTTGCATCCTTCGGGTTGTCAGATGGCAAGTCAACACGCCAAACATCTCCTCCAGTGTCAGTAGCGTATAACCTGTCAATAAAGCCATCATAATCTGAATCTAACAGACTGATATCTGAGGCAATACTGTGTTTACCCTTGAATCCATTTTCTGATGGCGTTAAAGCCCACACTTTATTACCCGTTTCAGCATCAACGATATAAATGCCCCGCCCTTTAGTATCGTTACTACGATTCGAGTTATCTTTATTGTGGTCATAACCTGCACCAAAAACTAACAGTGGGCGATCTCTATAACCTTTTATGTCAATATACGTTACTGAAGGCTTAGACCAAGTTTGTGCTAACTCTTTAAAGTCTCCTTGCCCACCAACTATTGGCCCTTTCCACATCAATTTAGGTGAATTTGGCTTTGTAATATCCAAGCCATAATACTCAGTTCCACCTCGTCTTAGACCAAAAAACACCCAAACTCTGTCAGCGCCATTTACAACTCCATCATTATTTCCATCATCAAAGAAAACCGACATAGACCCATCTATACCGTAAACTTTAGCCCCTTCTTTATTATCTCGAAGAGGTTTAATAATTTTATACAAGCTTCGGGGTATAAAGGCCCAGCTTTCCTTGAGTACATCATTTTTATCCTGAAACATATGCAAATAGCCTGCATTGGTTCCAATCAAAATACGTACGTCATCGTTGCCATAATCGATTGTTGTTGGCTTTGAGTGAAGCGGATCTCCAAAGATATTTGGACGGGTATCATCGGTTGAACCATCACTATTTTCATCATCCACATCGCGGCCTCTAGACCAGTCAATAAGATCAAACACTTCATCTGGATCAGACTCAAAATCCTCTGCAGCTTTAAAACGATTTCCGTAATGGATAATGACCCTATAGTCAGTGAATGGAAGCATTCGACCACCAGAGACATTTGTCAAAACCTTCCTGTCTTTATTCGGTATGCTTGATTGTTGAGATAAATATGAATTGACTCCTCCATATTCAACAGCATTGCCGTCAGCTTCACCGCTACCGTCTGGCCAAAAGGTGTGAGCATCTTTGTTTATTTGCCCATTTTCATCTAGTGCTAGATTACCTTTAAAATCAACGATAGTATCACCCGATACTTTTAATTTTTTCAGATTGCCGCGCCAGCGTGCGCTGGTACTTGGGTAAAACATTGTGTAGTATAATGAATCTCTACTACGTGTTTGATCAGCGTTATTCGAAGCCACCGAAGGGGACGTAAAAGTTCCAGCTTCAGCCCTAAGACCATTAAATGTTTGCTCTAAAGAATCAGCTAATTCTTTTGGGTTTTCTGCTTTGAAGTAGCTTCCCCCCCCTTCATTCGCGGTCTTTTTTAGTAATGCTTCACCTCTTTCTAAAAGCCCATCACCAAAACCTATTGTATTGATAAATACCTTGTCTTTAATCTTCGCCGTTTTTGGAAATATGTCTATATCCACATCATCTGTGCCATGCATAACTTTAGCAAGGGCTGCTAAGTAGCTGTTTGCATTGTAATCATCAAGGATAGGCGTTGCGGGCTTTCCAAAAAATTGCCGGTGCAACAAATCTATTTCATTATTTCTAGCATCATCAAAGTAAGGGGAACCATCGGTAATAATTAAAACATTCACACTGTTATCACAACGTTCATCTTTTGTGAGTCTAGAGTCAAAAGGAGAAAGATATTTTTTACCAATTTCTGCCGAAGTATCGCGCAACGAAGGATCTATAACGCTTGCAAAATCAACTTTTTGCCCAGTTAGGTACATGTATGTTTCCCACAATGTTTCAGTAATAGGCGTGGAACCACCAGCAAACGTATCGCTTATAATTGATTTTAACTTACTATGCTCTGTGCCAACTTTGGCTCTAAAATACCCACCTTGATTTGGCGCAAATCTCACAAACCCGTAATCAAGGTCAGGGTTATTATTTATTGTTTTTATGATTGTATCTTTTGCTACCTTCATCCGGCTGTCAGGACATGGAAACCAATAACCATCGGTCGGGTGAAAACATTTGTCTCCTGTATTAGCAGATTGCATCATGCTTCCAGATGTATCTAAAATAAATATTACACGACCCTTTTCTGTAAGGTCTTTATCGTAATTAACATACAGCTCTGTATCATCGGCATAGCTTTTGCCATCCAAAAATAGAGAGCAAACAACTGAAAGACAAAGTAATAAATTTAAGCTTTTCATAGCGACCTCCTTATCAACCCCCCGTATTCAGGCTCGCCATTTCCTGGGCAACCCCTGTTGTAATCGTCAAAGTATGCTTACTTTTAGTGCCATAGGTAATGGTGGTATCAACTTGAACCATGTTGCAGGAGATACCTGCAGTGAAGTTAAATTTACGCGGACAAGGTAAATCAAGAACACCGTTATTTAAATTTGTCATCGTATTGGTTGCGCCACCAACCTCTCCCATAGCAAATCCACCATCAGGGATTTCTGCTGCTTTCATTAAAAATGCACTGTTGCCACCCGCGGCAGCTTCGTTTGCAATAACTTGCTGAACAGTTCCTATTAATTCATTTTCTGCTGTTTCTCGCTCTTGGGCTGCATTAGTAATTTTAATATCTATGCTACTACTACTCATCAAGGAAACGGCAATACCTGTAACAGCTACCACCATGATCAAAGCAACGATTAACACCACCCCTTGTTGTTTCTTTTGCAATGTTAAATGCGCCATAAATTTGCTCCAACATTATTTAAACGAATCGTTGTAGTAAACACCGCCCGACGATAATTATCTGTAAATGTTAACTCTTTTCTGCTCGCATCTTCACCAAGCGTATATTTTTGATTTTTGACTTTTAGATTCGGGTCAGGCAATAGCGATCTAACTAATAAAAACACTTGCACTGTCAAAATACCACGGCGGTTCTCCCAGTCATTGTTCGTCATTTGACCAATACTTCTATAAGTATCTACACGGCTGTTGTTCGTAGTATCTAGACCAAATACAAAATGCATATTCTCCACGCCTTCCATCACGCTTTCAGTTCTCATCGTTTGGCTAGTAGTTAACCTTTTTCGGCGTAAAATGGGAACTTTAACTGATTGATCATTTATCGTGTATGAGTCTTCAAAGATGTAGTAAACATGATGACGGTAACGCCAAATCGTCGCATTACCATTGATAGTTGAGGCCGCGATTGGGCCTTGTCTAAATTCAGCCCGTTCTTGCTCAGCAATGAAGTAATAATAGTCATTGCTCGTCTGATTAGGTTGGATCTGCAGCCCTTCAAGAAACTTCATCTGTAAAACTTCAGTATTTTTCTTTGCATTGTTGATACAACTAAGCGCAGAACCATCTGAGTTTTCTACAGCATAAACCGAGCGAAAATTACTAGTTGCACTGTCAGCAGGGAAGCTCGCATTATTGAGGCCTTCTGAGCAGTCACCTGCAGGGTTCTTTACAGCATCCGTATTAGTATTTTCATCTGAGAATGAGTCTTCATAGAATGTCCCCCAAAAGCCAATCTGTTCTATATCACGCTGCATGATATTTAAAGCTAACCGACCTGTTTCCTGCAATTCACCAATTGTCATGGTGTCTCGTGTTGTTACTTTCATACTTAAATAAGTAAACATCACCCCACCAAGCACTATGCCGCCAATGAATAAAGCGACAATCATCTCAACAAGTGTAAATCCAGTTTGCTTTTTCATCTTATGACCTTAAGTATATGTAGCTTTCAAGCACGACTAAACGGCGCTTGTCGTTTTGTGTTCCACAATCAATAGCAGCTGTCGCATTATTTGCTTTTTGCTCCTGCCTACCTTGCCAGCTGATCACCACCCTTATATTAAATTCACTCGCATTTCCTGCTGCGACTGGGGTGTTATTTATACACACAGTGGCATTATCTAAAGCACCCGTATTTTCACGAGCTTGAATTGCGCGGATCCATTGTTGTTTATCAAACTCAGCTATATTTTTTGCAGTACAAGCGGAATTAAAACATGTCTGAGCTTTGTCGGCTGCTGATTGACTACTAAACTCTCCATTGTATAAACCGGCAAAACCCGAAGAGTCGTTTGCTCTCATACGTTGGATTATGTCATTACCAAGTGCCACAGCAGCTGCACGCTGCATTGAATCAAAGCTAGCTTGTTTTGCTTTAGCTTGTAAGGCCACGGCACCTAATAAACCAAAACTCAAAATAACAAAGGCAATAAGCACTTCAATAAGCGTAAAACCTTTCTGCTCAGAATGTTTAATCATGGTGAAGTTCATTGATACTTTTACATACCATAAGAATATTACGATACAGATAAATAACAATCTGTATATGGACAAGCGGTCATAATGCGCGATAAACGGTACTGGAACTTTCTTCAGAGCAAAGTAATAAACAATAAAGAAGCTGGGACTTTAGGAGATAAGCTGCTGCATTGAGAGTTTTTATTTTTTACCCATTACAGCTTTTACATTTTTAAGCTCTCGACGACTAACAGACAAAGGCTCTTTAAACTGCTTCATCGTGACTGTATGTCCACCAGAAGAAGGACTATTAAGGCTTACAATTTGTTGCTTATTGACAAGTGTATTACGATGAATTCTAAGTAGCTGAAGCGGATAGGTTTGCTCAAGTTGTTTTAAACTTTGCTCAACAAGTGCCTCACCTTCAAAAAACACCACCCGCGTGTATTTTTGCTCTGCAATACAGCAAATAACATCATCTATATTTACTCTTCTTAATACGCCTGCAAGTTGATAACAAATATAGTTATTTTCAGGTGTTAATACTTGAGTTCGGTTTAATTTACTAAGCTGCGCCATTGCTTTTGTTAAAGCTTGCTCGGATACAGGTTTAACTAAATAGCCATCTACAGCGAGCTCAAATGCAGTTAACGCATACTCAGGATGCGCTGTTAAAAACATCACTGCTGGGGGGATCGAAAACTGTTTTAGTTCAGCAGCTACTTCAAGGCCCGACTGCTTGGGCATATTAATATCCAGCATCACTAAATCAGGCTGGAGCTGCTTACAAAGTTCAATCACCTGTTCGCCGTTACTGGCTTCACCTACTACTGTGCAAAGTTCGTTAGTAGCTAATAAACGTTTAATACGCGCCCTTGCTAAAGGCTCGTCATCAGCAATTAAAATTTTTATCATGCGTTTCTCTTAATAGGTATCACCAGTTTCACCCTAAAGATCTCATCACGAACAGTCGTACTCAGTTGCGCTTTTTGATGATAGAAAAGTGACAAACGCTGACGGATGTTTTCAAGTGCCATACCGTTGCCTGCTCGTGAATGGCTCCCTTGCTTCGCTACAGGGTTAGTTATAATGAAAGTATAAGCTTTGTTCGATTGATACATCTCGACAGAAATGTTGCCCTGCTCTGCTGGCTCTACGCCATAAAAAACCGCATTTTCAATAATCGGCTGTATTGTTAGACACGGAATATCTATATCTGGCAACTCGTCAGGTAATTTCCAGCTTAATGCTAGGCGTTCGCCATAGCGCCAACGTTCAAGTGCCACATACTGCTGGCATAAAGTGATTTCATCAGCAAGCTTTATGGCTTTACCGCTGCGCATTGCGGCCTGCGACAGCGCCGCCAGCGCCAAAATTGCTTGTTCAGCCGCCTCAGAATCATAATGGGTAAGCTCAGCAGCAGTGTTTAAACTATTAAACAAAAAGTGAGGGCGTATTCTTGCTTGTAATGCATCAAGTTCAGCCTGCGCTAACGCTTTCGTTTGTTGCTCTTTTTGATTATGAATAAGCAGGAATTGGCTGAACAACGCGGTGACCAAAAATATGATCAGTAAATTACTGACAATAAAGTTAGCTCTCGACTCCATAGCGAACACATCTGAAAACACAGACAAAAACAGCCAGCTAAAAACAGACGTAAATGCCAGTAAAGTGGATATCAGAATGAATAACTGTTTAGGGTGCGACAGCTTTGTAAGTAGAGCCCGGCATACATACAGTAACGACAAGCTTGAAAGAAAAATTAGATGTAAAAAGCAGCTAAATATAGCTAGACGTAACCAAACATCACCTAAGCTCATTGGTGAAAAGGCGAGTAAAATAGCAATGACTTGGCTGACGATCAGTGTGGCAAGGACACCACGAGATTGAAAAAGAGCCGCAATCAGCAAGCCGTTTGAATTAGGCTGTTTGCTCATGGGCTCCTCTTTTAACTGTTGACTACTATTTGCTTAGATTAGCGTAGCTCAACAGGAACGGCAAATACTATGTTCTCTTCTTCGCCAGGATTTTCAACAACTTGATTGCCACCCAATTCTTTTAGACGAGCAATAACTTGTTGAACTAAAACTTCTGGTGCAGATGCACCTGCAGTAACACCCACCGCATTTACATTGTTGAACCAATCAGCTTCAACATTACTTGCATCATCAATCAAATAAGCCGTAGTGCCCATTTTATCGGCAAGCTCACGTAAACGATTAGAGTTAGAGCTATTTTTAGCCCCAACTACAAGCAATACATCCACTTTATCAGCTAAGTCACGCACTGCATCTTGACGGTTTTGCGTAGCATAACAAATGTCATCTTTACGCGGGCCATCAATTGCTGGAAACTTAGTGCGTAATGCATCAATCACATCTGCTGTATCATCTACAGATAACGTTGTTTGGCTACAGTAAAACAGGTTCTCAGGGTTTTTAACCGTTAAGTTTGCAACATCTTCTGGCGTTTCTACTAAGTAAATACCACCCGCTTCGTTGTCGTACTGCCCCATTGTACCTTCTACTTCTGGATGACCATGATGGCCAATTAACACACACTCAGTACCTTTACGGCTTGCACGTGTTACTTCCATATGTACTTTTGTTACCAACGGGCAGGTTGCATCAAATACTTTAAGGTCACGACGCTTTGCCTCGCTTCGAACAGCTTGTGATACACCATGCGCACTAAAGATAACAATGCTGTCGTCAGGAACCTGATCTAGCTCTTCAACAAAGACTGCACCGCGATTTTTTAAGCCATCAACAACATATCGGTTGTGAACGACTTCATGACGCACATAGATTGGCTTTTCAAAGATATCGAGTGCGCGCTCCACAATACTGATTGCACGGTCAACGCCTGCGCAAAAACCACGTGGGTTCGCTAATAAAATATCCATTAACCTGTTACCTCTAAAATATCGACTTCAAAGGTTAAGCGTTGCCCTGCAAGTGGGTGGTTAAAGTCAATAGTAACTGACTCACCTTGCACTTCACGAACAAGACCAGGTAACTCAGTACCATCAGGCTGAGTAAAGGCAATAATATTACCTACTTCAGCAGGCGTGTCTGCACCAAACTTGCTGCGGTCAACATAGTAGATGTTATCTGGATTTGGCTGACCAAATGCATCTTCTGGCTCTAATGCAAATGACTTACTTTCACCAGCCGCTAAACCGAGTAAGCACTTTTCAAAGTTTGCTGTCAGACTGCCATCACCCATTCGCAATTTTGCAGGTTTATTATGTACTTTAGTTGAATCGGCTGCTGAGCCATCTTCTAACTTAATTGAGAAATGAAAGATCACTTCAGAGTTTTCACCAATTACAGCTTGGCTCATGCTTGTTGCTCCTTAGGACTTTCGCCTGTGAAGGCATCAAATAAAAGTAATGCGGCACCGATACAAATCGCACAATCGGCAATATTAAAAACAGGAAAGTGCCAGTTTTCGTAATATACATGCAGGAAGTCAATAACATAGCCATACGCGATTCGGTCGTATAAATTGCCTATTGCACCGGCTAAAACTAACGCATAAGCAGAACATAATACCTTGTTAGACGCAGGTAAACGTTTCAGCCACCACACTAAAAGCACACTGATCGACACTGCAATCAAACTAAAGAACCAGCGCTGCCAGCCACCTGAATCACTCAAAAAGCTAAATGCCGCACCATAGTTGTGTACATAGGTGAAGTTAAAGAATGGCAGAATATCTATCGACTCTTGATAGGCCATGGTATTAACGACAAGTGATTTTGTCGCATAGTCTACTACCAAAAGCAGTAGACTAAGCCATAACCAAACCAAGCCACTTTTTCCGGCTAGTTTGCTCACAAACAACTCCTATGCGAACTGACGCTGTTCACCATCGCCGTCAACATTGCTTACACAACGGCCACAGATTTCAGGGTGTGCAGGATCAGCACCTACATCATCACAGTAATGCCAACAACGCTCACATTTTTCAGCGGTTGTTGCGGCAACTTTAATGTATAAGCCATCAATTTCTGTAGCTTGCGTATCCTCTGGCTGCGTAGTCACAGTTTCAACTGTCACGCCTGAAGTTAATAGTACAAAGCGCAGTTCATCACCTAATGCAGCTAATTTCGCGCTTAGCTCTTCACCTGCATAGATGCTTACGTTTGCTTGTAGAGTTGCACCAATAACTTCTTCTTTACGCGCCGCTTCTAGCACACGGTTTACTTCATCACGAACGTTTAGGATTGTTAACCAATCATCGTTGCTGAACTTACCTTGTGAAGAGGCTTGCAAGCCATCGTACCACACTGAGGTGAATACAAACTTGTCACGCTCACCTGGTAATGCTTCCCAGATTTCTTGCGCAGTGAAGCTTAAGATCGGTGCCATCCAACGGGTCATTGCTTCGGCAATGTGATAAAGTGCAGTTTGACATGAACGACGCGCATGGCTGTCGCTTTTCGCTGTGTATTGACGATCTTTGATTACGTCTAGGTAGAACGAACCAAGCTCACCAGTACAGAAGTTCATTAGCTTTTGCGTTACAAGTAGCATTTGGTACTTGTCGTAAGCCGCTAAGATTTCATCTTGCAGCTCAGCTGCACGGCCCACAATCCAACGGTCAAGCTCAACCATGTCTTCAATAGCAACTTGATCTGTTTTTGGATCAAAGCCACTTAAGTTCGCAAGTAAATAACGGCTCGTATTACGAATACGACGATAACGGTCTGCTGAACGTTTAAAGATTTCATCAGATACAGTCATTTCAGCTGTAAAGTCAGTTGATGCAACCCATAAGCGTAAGATGTCAGCACCTAGTTTGTTCATCACGTTTTGTGGTGAAATTACGTTGCCTAATGACTTAGACATCTTACGGCCATTTTCATCAACCGTGAAACCATGTGTTAGCACTTGCTTGTATGGCGCATGACCATTGATAGCAACCGATGTCATCATTGACGACATAAACCAACCACGGTGTTGATCAGAACCCTCTAAGTAAAGATCAGCAGGACCGGTTAAATCTTCACGTGCATCAACCACACATGCGTGAGTCACACCTGAGTCAAACCATACATCTAGCGTATCTTGAACTTTCATGTATTGCTCAGCGTCATCGCCAAGTAAAGTAGCTGGATCTAAGTCATACCAAGCTTGAATACCTGATTTTTCAACTAATTTCGCCGCTTCTTCGATAAGCTCTTGTGTATTCGGGTGAAGCGCACCAGTGTCTTTATCAACGAATAATGCAATTGGCACACCCCATGTACGTTGACGTGAAATACACCAATCAGGACGGCCTTCAACCATGTTTGCAATGCGGCTCTCGCCCCACTCAGGTAACCACTCAGTCTTTTTGATTTCGTTTAATGAATCTTGACGAAGGTTAGCTTGGTCCATACTTACGAACCACTGTGGCGTAGCACGGAAGATAATAGGTGTTTTATGACGCCAGCAATGTGGGTAGCTGTGCGTAAGCGCATGATGATGCAATAACGCATTGTTTTCAGTTAATACGTCAATGACGCTCGCATTCGCTTTGAATACGTGCTGACCTGCAAACATTGGTGTGTCAGGTAAGTAAACACCGTTAGCACCAACAGGGTTAGCTACTTCTAAACCATAAGCAAGACCTGCCGCGAAATCTTCTTGACCGTGACCTGGTGCAGTATGAACAACACCAGTACCAGAATCAGTCGTTACGTGATCAGCCACAATCACAGGCACTGTGAAGTCATAGAACGGGTGAGCAACCTGTAAGTTCTCAAGTGCAGCACCTTTTACATAACCGAGTACGTGGTAATGTTTGAAGCCATAACGGTCCATAGCATCTTTAACTAGCTCAGAACCTAAAATTAGACGTTGCTGTGCACCTTCGTCATCAATTTGTACAAGGGCATACTCAAGCTTTTCGTGAACGGCTACTGCACGGTTAGCTGGTAATGTCCACGGTGTTGTCGTCCAGATAACAGTACTAACTGCACCGGTACCTTCATGGCCTTCAGCAAGTTCAAACGCATTGATTACAGCATCTTGATCAGCAAACTGAAAACGTACATCGATTGCTGGAGACTGTTTATCTTGGTATTCAACTTCCGCTTCAGCAAGTGCTGAACCACAATCTGTACACCAGTGAACAGGCTTAGCACCTTTGTGTAAGTGACCATTTTTAATGATGCGACCAAGCACGCGAATTGCGTTCGCTTCAAAGTCAAAGTTCATTGTTAAGTAAGGCTTGTCCCAGTCACCAAATACACCAAGACGTTTAAAGTCTGTTTTTTGACCCTCGACTTGTTTTTTGGCGTATGCGCGACATTTTTCACGGAACTCAGCAGCAGACACTTTCACGCCTGGCTTGCCTACTTTCTTTTCAACCATTAATTCAATTGGTAAACCGTGACAGTCCCAACCCGGCACGTAAGGTGCGTCGAAGTCAGACAAGGTTTTTGACTTAACAATAATATCTTTAAGAATTTTGTTTACCGAGTGGCCTAAATGGATATCACCGTTTGCATACGGAGGGCCGTCATGCAAAATGAAGGTTTTTTTACCTTTTTTAGCGCTGCGAATTTGACCGTAAAGATCGTCTTCATACCATGTCTTAAGCATCTTTGGTTCACGTTGTGCCAAATTGCCGCGCATTGGAAACGCTGTTTCCGGTAAATTCAAAGTATGTTTGTAGTCGCTCATTAATCCTACTTTCCGTATCGGCTACCTAATTTAAACCAAAACACTGCTTAGCGGCGGTTACATCATCTGCAATCTGCGCCGTCAGTTGTGTTAATGTCTCGAATTTTTTCTCATCGCGAAGCTTTTTAATTAGCTCCACGTGCATAAATTGTCCGTAAATGTCTTGCGCAAAGTCGAAAATATGAACCTCTAACAATGCGCGTGTCCCATTAAATGTGGGTTTGTTGCCAATATTTGCAACCCCATATAATTCTTTATCACCCACTTTTGCTCTTACCGCAAATACCCCATTTACTGGGCATACTTGGCGTTTTAGCGCTATGTTGGCCGTTCTGAACCCTAATTCACGACCTTTAGCCCAGCCATGAATAACACGCCCAGAAATCGCATAGCCATGACCTAACATGGTTTTTGCATCTTCCAATTGCCCTGCAGCAAGCGCATGGCGAATAAGGGTACTACTTACTCTATCATTGAGTCTGCGAAAACTTGCAGTACTTTTCACATCCATGTTCAGCTCAGTGCCCATGGTTTTTAGTAACGCAAAATCGCCACGACGACGTTTGCCAAAACAAAAGTCATCACCAACAGTTAATGCTTTAACGCCTAGCTTTTCAACCAGTACTTGGCTGACAAACTGTTCTGCTTCCATGTTGGCAAATTGCTGATTGAAACTAATACAAATCACTCGTTCCACGCCTAATTTAGCAAGCAAACTGAGCTTATCACGTAGTCGAGTTAAACGCGCGGGTGCATTATCTTTGGCAAAAAACTCTTGTGGCTGAGGCTCAAATAACATCACGGTACTTGGCAATTGATGCTTTTCTGCGTCTTGCAGCAAGCCTTTAATCACTTCTGCATGACCTAAGTGCACGCCATCAAAATTACCAATGGTCAACACACAGCCATAATGCTGCGCGCGAATATTGTGAATACCTCTAATTAACTCCATGCTACCTTTTTGCCTTTATCAGCGAGCCCAAAACATTGATATCGGGCTTGAAGCGCCGATTATAATCTTTTTTTTAGTTTGATTCAGTAGTTGCAACACTTTTTATCGTATTTAGTCGCACACCTAGAATGAATAAGGCCGCAAAGTAAACAAAAACCGCCAGCACTAATAACCCACTCAACAGCAGGACTTGCTCAGTAAAGTGCCATGCTTTCCAGGCAAATTGCTGGCCCACATACCATACAGATGCGGCCATTAATAAACTTGAAAACAAACACTTAAAGGTGAAACCAAGGCTCATCGCAGAAAACTGATAAACGCCTTCTTTACGTAGTTGATGATACAACAAATAGGCATTACAACTGGCCGACATCGCGGTTGCTAACGCTAACCCCAAATAGCCAATAAATGGAGCTAGCATAATGTTAAACACCATATTTAACACCAGTGTTTTAATACCAATTTTTACGGGGGTTTTAGTATCTTGACGCGAATAAAAGCCCGGTGCTAACACCTTGATTAACATAAAGCTAACCAGTCCAACTGAGTAGGCCATGACACCGTAACTTACCGCTTTTACATGATCAATTTCACCGTCCTGAAATGCACCATGATCAAATAAAACCGTAATAATGAGCGGGCTTATCACCATTAAACCAAACATAGCAGGCAAGCCTAAGAAAATAACAAATCTCACCCCCCAATCCAGGGTTAGCTGAAAATCTTTTGTGCTTTTAGTGCTATGTAGCTTAGACAATGCGGGTAAAATTACCGTCGCGATACCGATACCGAATAAGCCAAGAGGAAACTCAATTAAACGGTCTGAGTAGTAAAGCCACGCGATAGAACCGGTCATCAACATTGAGGCAATCATGGTGTCGAGCAACAGGTTTATTTGACTGATAGACACGCCAAACAAGGCTGGTAGCATAAGTTTTCGCACTTTTTTAACGTTTTCATCTTGCCAGCCCCATTTTGGGCGGCTCAGCATACGGGCACGGTACAAAAATGGCAACTGAAACAGTAACTGCACTACCCCCCCAACAAATACGCCAATGGCAAGGGCATAAGCCCCAACTGAAAATTTATCGTGCAATAAAACTGCGCAGCTAATAATCGATATATTCAACAGCACAGGTGTAAACGCTGCAACAGCAAAGCGATTATAGACGTTCATGACCGCACCGCTCAGGGCAACCAAACTCACGAAAAATAAATAAGGGAAAGTCAGTTTTAACAGTGCACTGGCCAGTACGAACTTCTCGGCATTTTCGCCTCCTTGCCACCAATCAATAAACCAGCCAGTTCCAAATAAGGCCGCTATAACTGGAGAAGCAATAACTCCGAACAGGGTAACAATTAATAAAATAGTTCCTAACGTACCGGCTGCTTGAGCCACAAACAACCGGACTTTATCATCACCTTGTTGCTCTTTTATCTCAGATAAAACCGGCACAAATGCTTGAGCAAAGGCTCCTTCAGCAAATAAGCGTCTTAGGAAATTAGGAATTCGATTGGCAAATAAAAACACATCCGCAGCAGCACTGGCACCTAGGAGATTCGCCACAACCGCATCTCTTACTAACCCTAAAATACGCGAGATCATCGTCATTGCACTAACAATCATCCCAGAACGAAATAATCCTTTTGCCACCTTAAACCCATTATCAAAAAACTTCTAAGATGGGCGATTATGCCTAAAATATCTTTAAAGCACTAGGCTCGAACCCGACCCTTTGTTACAATGGCGATATTAACTGCTAAAGCGGCAAATTGATGTTCGTTATAAGGAGCAGTTTTTCTTGAGATGTCAAAATTTCGTTGACATTCATGATAAAAACAGGCATATTCCACGGCCTTTAAATTAAGCTTATTTTAAGATTGTTAGGAGCAAACCTTGGCTAACATCAAGTCTGCAAAAAAACGCGCTATTACGAGCGAAAAAAATCGTCAACATAACGCAAGCCGTCGTTCAATGATGCGTACTTACTTCAAAAAAGTAGTTGCTGCAATTGAAGCGGGCGACAAAGAAGCTGCACAAGCGGCATTCGCTGTTGCAACACCTATCCTAGACCGTTACGCAACTAAAGGTCTAATCCACAAGAACAAAGCAGCTCGTCATAAGAGCCGTTTAGCAGCTAAAATCAAAGCGCTATAATTTGTTTTTGATGAATATGAAAAACCGGCTTTTGCCGGTTTTTTTTTTGTTTGTAATTTAACAAGGCACTTTTCTAAATGCCCCAATAGTTAATTAGCTAGACAATTTCTAGTTCTGGGTAAAACTTTTTCAGCATTGCCGCAATTTTCTTAGGTGTAAACGGTTTTACTACAAATCCTTTAGCGCCCTTTTCAATTGCTTCTTTAACGTTTTCTACTGTTGAATGAGCCGAAACCATCACGACATTCGCTTCGGGCGAAATTTCATTTATTTGCGTGATAATCTCTTTACCATCTCCATCGGGTAATTCAATATCTAGAAAAATTATATTGAACTCTTTCTCTTTACATGCGCTTAAACACTGCGCGGCCGTAGAAGCCTCACGCACATTATCGATACCTAGGTGCATTAATGTTTGATTTAAAAAACTGCGAACTGTGCCTACGTCGTCCACAATAAGAATTGAAAGCTGCGTATCCATACTATTCCTCTTAAACTATGAAGATAAACACTCATTGCACTGTAGAGTGTAACGCATTTAAGCTATAAGTGATTTGAATTTGACTATTATATCAAAAACTTCGTTATAATCTCATTATAGAGACCTATGTTTAAAAGGCCAGATAAGCTTTATGTCTAATAAAATAAAAAAACAATCTTTGCTTGGTAAAACACCTGCACGAAAAAAACCAACACAAGCAAAGCGCCAAAGACCAGCCCCCCAGCAACAAACGCGTGCACAAGCTGCGCAGCAAAGCGTTCCTGAAGTCGAACTTAAAAAAAGTAAAACACGGTGGTATGCGCTCGCAGCAGTTGTATTAATTCTGCTAATTACGCCCAAACCTGTGTTAATCACTTATGAAAAGCTAGGTATGGTCTCGCAAAGTGTATTTTGGCCAGGGGTTTTTGGTTATGGTGCAAACTTATTTGATTCAACCCTCAGCCCCCGTGCAGACCTAAGCCGCAACATTATTTACCTGTGCCAGGATAAGCGCAAACCAGATACCTGCCAGAAGTATCGCGTGACAGAGCAAAGTGGTTTTTTTGCTGCCATGAAAAAGCTAATAATGGATTAAAAAATCTAATCCGAAAATTTAAAATTACTTGGTTGAAAGCTGTGTAAAAGATCACCATAATGGCGCTCCTTTTTCAACACAGACACGATCAGATACGACCATGCTAAACGAGCTAGATTGGCTTTTAAACTTAACGTTACTTGCACTAGGACTAGGTGCATTTTTTATTAACCAGCTTACATTACTGCGTTTTGCAGCGATTAGCGCGTGTAGTTTATTATTTTTATCGTTTAGTTTAGATCTGATGTCATCAAGCGTTATCTCAAATATGAGCTTGGTGTTGATCAACACATTTTATTTATTCAAGGTCTACACATTTGGCCAATTGAATATCAATCAAGGTTAATCTTCTCCTAAGATAAATTGATAGAATAGGCTATCCCATCTATCAGCTTTTATGCCCAAGCAGCCCTCTGCTTGGGCTTTTTTTTACTTACAAAATGATTGAACTGAGATACCATTAATGGCGTATATATACCCAAGCCACCTCAAGATGCAGAATTCAGCGTTTCACAGGTGCTTAATATCAAGGCGTTACTTTGCAAGAATGGTGGCCCCTTTTAAGAAGTAACAACGATGAGAGTAAGTGCCTG
>NZ_JACDWV010000091.1:0-2945 GCF_016464105.1 Pseudoalteromonas sp. bablab_jr010
AATATCAGCATGAAAACCGACGACATTACTTGCTTCATCCTATGTATTAACTCGCTCTAATTCGAGCTGAAGAAATTATGGCTTAAAAAGTTAGGCAAGGATCAGTGCGTTTAACTTGACTGTGGGAGTCATACCAACGCTCGATTAACGGGTAAAAAATTGTAGGCTAAAATTGAGCGAAGCGAATAGCCCGCAAGTTTTTTATCCCTGTTTAATTGCTTGTTAGGCAATGTGTTACGCATGAGGCTCAGTTGGGTAACTATGCATTACACACCTTTGATTACATTTGTCACAATCTGCCGAGATAACCAACTTATAGTTGATGAAATACCCAAGAATGTTGAGCAATTTTGGCATGTACTTCACTAAAAAGCGTGCAAGTATTAAATACAAAATAACTACAGATACTAAAGACCTTAAAAGTACAGGGTTTGTGTTTACACCTGCCAAAATTGATCCAACGGCACCGACAAACAGTGATGTTACTCCGTAGACTATCGCAAACAAAATTGAGGCGAAAGGAATGCAAAGTACAAACAATCCAAAACAATCTAACAGACTAATTTTAAATTCGATTTTCCGTTTAGATTTATTTCCACAGACGCTACATTTCATCGAGTTGCCTAACGCCCGCATAATGGGCGGATTAAGCTTGGCTAAAATAGCGAAGAATGAGCGACAGCCAAGCTAAAGACGTCCATTCATTGATGCGTTTGTTAGGTATACTTTGCACCAAATTCTTTGTAACACTTTGGAAAGTAACCCCAAACTCTTATAACTGAGTCTGTCGCTTCAAATTCAAAGCCGATGCGTTGAATAAGGTTTAGAACCTTTTCAGACAAATCAATATCAATCCACTCAACACTCAGCAGTGTGAATGGCAAGTGATAGTACCATTCGCTATCCCAACCAGAAATGTAACCGTTAACTACCTTTGTTCGGTAACAAGGTTTTTCTGAAAAATCGCGAACCTCAGAAATAAGCTCATTCCATTTGGTATTGTTGGCTGCCCCAACCAACTGCCTTTCAGCAATAATTCTCATTGCTTCTTTTTTATACTTTTCATCGGAAACGGCGTCAGCCATTGGCATCAGACTCATTAGTATACCTAACGCCTTAAGAAACGGCGAAAAATAGCAGGCTAAACTAAGCGAAGAATGAGCGCAAGCCTGCTGTTTTACGTCTATTGTTTAATTAACTTGTTATATTTCTACTGCACTCCAAATCACTCCGTTTAGAGAAATAACTACGTGCCTTTCGCAACCCTCAAACTCTTTTTCAGTGAAAAGTATATGGTCAAAAGGCGGGCTTAAATCATAAATTCCATCTCTAAAAGATACAAAACCTTCAAAATCATACTTTAAAAGGTCAATACCCTCACTAGTGAACAAATCAGTCACCAACTGGCCTTTATTGCAAGTAATTTCATGGGTAGGAGCAATTGAGTGAAAGAAAACTCGGCTATGTGCCGCAGCTTCATAGTCGCTACCACAACCGTATATCACTAAGCTAGATTCATTGGAGCAAACAGTTCTTTCAACAATTAATTCCCAATTTGATTGCGCCCAATCATGGAAATAATCATCAAAGCAAACGGCAAAGTCTCTATCTCTTGAATCAGCTTCTTTTGCATATGATTCATATGAAGCCAATACGGAGCTAAAGCCTGAATTCAATATGCTCCTGAAGTTTTTAATCGCTAGTGGTAGCAATTCTTGATTTATACTCATGCCAGTGACTCAATAGAAATATAACGCCGCAAATAAACGGCTAAAAATAGTTGGCTACAATTTGTGAGGAACGAACAAAGCCAACTGTTTTTTGTCCGCACTTTTTAATTTGCTTTGTTATATGCCGTTTACAACATGTATTTCCCAAAGTTTGTCAAACTCTTGCTGAGTAATAACCTTTGCGAAAAATAAAGGATCTGAGTTTATTTCTTCGATACTAGGGACTACATCAGTTCCAAGTAATGTTGTTTTCGAACTTTGATTACTTGTAGCAATGCCCACAGTGCCGTCTGAGAAAAACTCAAGTTTTCTGATTTCGAAATTATCAGCACCGACCTCCGAAACAAGCCTTATAGGATATACGCTCGATTCATGGTTCCAAGTTACATCTATGTATTTCAAGTGCTCGATTTCCCTTAGGCATATAACGCCGCAATATGGGGCGCATAAATGCTTGGCTAAAATTAGCGACGAAGGAGCGCAAGCCAAGTGTTTTGCGTCCCACACATAATTGCCTTGTTATAAGCCACCGATAACTAAATGATAGATATTTGTGACTAAGGGACTAAACCAATCAAGCCCTTTAAAACTAACTATTATCCAATAAGTTAATAGTAAAGTAACTAAAAGATACATGATTGCATAAAGTTGAACTACTTTAAAATTACCGCCTGTTTTGAAGCCATCCTTGGGTACAAATGTAGCCGCGAATGAATATAAAAAACCGCCAGTGCACCAGAAAATAAAAAATACTATATCCAACGAAAGCTGATAGTTAATGGAATATGCCAAATAAATATACGTGTATGAAAGAAACGCTCGATATAATGCATATAAATATTGGTCAGAATACTCCCCTAAATCAATAGCATCCAAGAAATAACCACTTTCGCGTTTTTCAGGAAATAAGTAGCTTAAAGGAATAGCTAATAATATGAGTATTGGGCTGAATAATTGGGAATCAATTAACCCAATAACGAGGAAATACGCTAATAAAAGCCAAAAGTTAAAATATCGTTTCTCTAGTTTTAAAATACTCACAGGGTTCCAAAGTGACGGTGGCTATTGTGGCTTATAACATGTTTATAGCGAGCTAATCGCGCGTTTTTCTACCACAGCGTAGCTCGTTTTTCTTATTAGATTATTTCTAACAAACTTGTTAACTAATTACCAGTGTTATTAAAATTTAGGAGTTCTCGCTTTTACCTCAGGATA
>NZ_JACDWV010000092.1:0-237 GCF_016464105.1 Pseudoalteromonas sp. bablab_jr010
TGACAGCTAAAACGCAAAAAAGCCCGACTCTTTCGAATCGGGCTTTCTCTTATTTGGAGCCTGGCGATGACCTACTTTCACATAGCAGCTGCTACACTATCATCGGCGCTGTTTCGTTTCACTACTGAGTTCGGCATGGGGTCAGGTGGGTCCAAAACGCTATTGTCACCAAGCAAATTTGGTTTTAATTCGCTCATCTGAGCAAATTAATAAATCTGGAATTCTGATATCAAGTAA
>NZ_JACDWV010000093.1:0-304 GCF_016464105.1 Pseudoalteromonas sp. bablab_jr010
CCCCATGCCGAACTCAGTAGTGAAACGAAACAGCGCCGATGATAGTGTAGCAGCTGCTATGTGAAAGTAGGTCATCGCCAGGCTCCAAATAAGAGAAAGCCCGATTCGAAAGAGTCGGGCTTTTTTGCGTTTTAGCTGTCATACCAATTCGCTTAATTAAGTGATCTATTTTGAGGCAATAAAACCTCGTTGATAGCAAGGCAAAAATTTCGTTATTTAGTTGTTCTAAATCAGAAATTTTTAACGCAGATAGCGACAGGTTTAATCCCTCAAAATGATTAAGTATTATTGCGGATTGGTATCA
>NZ_JACDWV010000094.1:0-31967 GCF_016464105.1 Pseudoalteromonas sp. bablab_jr010
ATCTATTTTGAGGCAATAAAACCTCGTTGATAGCAAGGCAAAAATTTCGTTATTTAGTTGTTCTAAATCAGAAATTTTTAACGCAGATAGCGACAGGTTTAATCCCTCAAAATGATTAAGTATTATTGCGGATTGGTATCAATAATGTGTTTTGTGAATTTTAGGCATAAAAAAAGCACCCTAAGGTGCTTTTTTTAACTAAACAGCAGAGATTACTTCTTGCTGCTAAGTGCACCGAAGCGCTTGTTGAAACGATCAACACGGCCGCCAGTGTCTAAAATCTTTTGCTTACCAGTGTAAAACGGGTGACACTCAGAACATACGTCTAAGTGGATGTCTTTACAAAGAGTTGAGCTAGTTTCGAATTTGTTACCACATGAACAAGTTGCAGTGATAGCTTCGTACTTAGGGTGAATACCTTCTTTCATAGGGAACCTCTAGTTAAGGCCGTATCGCTCTCCAAACCCGAAGTCTGGCACCATACGCAGTTAATACAATTAATAGGCCGCGTATTTTATAGCTCAAGAAGCCTTACGACAAGCTTTAAATACATCTTTCGCTAAAAAAATAACCAAGTGGTCTGTTGTTCAGTATTTGTTGGTAGGTTTTTAACTGCAATTTTAGTACATTATCTTTCTATCTT
The DNA here is from genome assembly GCF_016464105.1 of Pseudoalteromonas sp. bablab_jr010. Lineage (NCBI taxonomy): Bacteria > Pseudomonadati > Pseudomonadota > Gammaproteobacteria > Alteromonadales > Pseudoalteromonadaceae > Pseudoalteromonas > Pseudoalteromonas sp. bablab_jr010. The sequence continues at coordinate 644 of NZ_JACDWV010000094.1, forward strand.
TGTTTCAGTTGAGTTGTTATGCACTTTGTAGAAGTTGCCATAAAAGTCCCTTTACAGCGTACCTTCGATTATAAAGTTGAACAGCTGCTGCATAGCCCTGAGTTAAAGCCAGGTATGCGGGTTCGCGTGCCATTTGGTAGTCAAAAAAAGGTTGCCGTGGTACTGGCTCTTAAAACATCAACCGATGTTCCCGCTGACAAAATCAAGCCGATTATTGATGTTATAGACGACACGCCAGTGTTATCTGAGCAACATTTAGCATTACTAAAATTCACAGCACGCTACTACTGTTACCCATTGGGCGAGACCATTCATACGGCACTTCCGGCTGCATTAAGGCAAGGCGAATGCCCAGATAAAACCAGTATTAATATGGTTGAGCTGACCGATAAAGGTGCAAAACTGCCGTCATTAAAAGCAAAAACTCAGTTAAGTTTATTAAAACAGCTAGCCGAGTCGGGCAAGTCATCGGTCACAGAATTAAAAGCGCTCGGATTTACAAAAAAAACCATCGACAGTCTGCTTGATAAAGAACTGATCACCCAGTTTATTGAGCATGATAACCAATGGCAGCAACGCGCGCCGACTGTCGGTAGCAAGCCGGTGCTTAATAAAGAGCAAGCTGTTGCCTGCACCAGCATTAACCAAGCTCGTGGCTTTACAAGCTTTTTGCTTGAAGGAGTTACCGGAAGTGGTAAAACCGAAGTGTATTTGCAATGCCTAGAAGAAGTACTGAAAAAAGGTCAGCAAGCCTTAGTATTAGTGCCTGAAATTGGCTTAACCCCCCAAACTGTCAACCGCTTTCGTCGTCGCTTTCCCGATACCCCAATTATGCTATGGCACTCAGCACTAACAGATAACGAACGCTTACAAACTTGGCGTTTTTGTGAAAAAGGCAGCTGCGCCATAGTGATCGGCACACGTTCGAGTATTTTCTTGCCCTTTTTATCTCTTGGCATGATCATCGTTGATGAAGAGCACGACAGCTCGTTTAAGCAACAAGATACATTGCGCTATCATGCTAGAGATCTAGCCGCTTATAGAGCATACCAACATAATATTCCGCTCGTTCTAGGCAGTGCCACACCAGCACTTGAGACCTTACATAAAGCAATTAATAACAAATATCAGCTGTTGAGCCTCACTGAACGGGCCCAAACCAGTACTGATAACCAGTTCCAATTAATGGACATGAAAGGTCAGCCTGAGCAAGCAGGGATTGCCCATGCCAGCCTTGCCTATATGCGCCAGCATTTAGAACGTGGTAAGCAAGTGATGGTGTTTTTAAACCGTCGTGGTTTTTCGCCTACCCTTATATGCCATGAGTGCGGTTGGCTAAGTGAGTGCTCACGTTGCAGCACCAGTGCAACCTTTCATAAAGCCATTGGCCAGATGATCTGTCACCACTGTGGTGAGCAACATCAGGTGCCTCATCAATGCCCTGATTGCGGCAGCACGCAGATTTTTCCAAATGGCAAAGGCACTGAACAAATCGAAGAGTTTTTAACACAAACCTTCCCTGATATTCCGATTAGTCGTATTGACCGAGATTCAACTCGTCGTAAAGGCAGCTTAGAAAAAGCCCTTGATGATATTAACCAAGGCGGTGCGCGCATCTTAGTTGGCACGCAAATGTTGGCAAAAGGCCACCACTTTGCCGATGTTAGCCTTGTTTTAATCCTAGATGTCGACAGTGGATTATATTCGTGTGACTTTCGCGCCACTGAACATTTAGCGCAACTTGTTACGCAAGTGGCAGGCCGTGCAGGTCGCAGTGGTGAACCTGGGCAAGTATTATTACAAACTCACTTTCCTGAGCACCCGCTACTGCAAGACTTAGTTAATAATGGTTACCAAGATTTTGCCCGTTACGCACTGACAGAACGAGAAGACGCGCAACTTCCACCAATCACAAATATGGCTATGGTGCGTGCCGAAGGACATAACATAAATCAAGTGATGGATTTTTTAACTGATTTGGTTCCTGTCCAGAACGTATCTGGTATACAATTGCTCGGTCCGATACCCGCACCACTAGAACGTGTGGCAGGTAAATATCGCTTTCAGTTACATATTCAGGCGCAGGAACGCTCCCACTTACACCAATATTTAGCGCAAATGGTCGACTATATAAGTACCAGTAAATTAGCGCAAAAGGTGCGTTGGAGCTTAGATGTCGATCCTATAGATATGATTTAAAGGCCAATTAAGAGTCATGGCACAGCACGATTACATAAATAAAAAACCAGCAAATCGAAATAATAAAAAACAAGCCCCGGCGAAAAAGCCTTTCCCTATTATTCTTGTTTTAATTGCGCTTATCTTAGTAGGCGGGTTTGGTTACGGCCTATGGTATATCAAACATAATGCTGATCCTGAGTTAGTAGAGCAGCAAGCAAACCCTACTAAAAAAGAAGAAGTAGTTATTCCACCACCTAAGACACCTGAATTTATCAAAGAGATTAAAGAGCACGAAGTTCAGGTTGAAGTAAAAGAGATTGAACAAAAAGGCCCATATGTAATGCAATGCGGCTCTTTTAGAACATTAGAGCAAGCACAAACATTAAAAGCTAAAATTGCTTTTGCCGGCTTAGTGGCCGAAGTGAAGAAAACTGAGGGCAGCAATGGTATTTGGTATAAAGTGCGCTTAGGCCCATACGAAACCAAACGTTTAGCCGAAAGTGACAAGAATAAACTTAAACGCATCAAAATAATGGGCTGCGGAATTTGGCTTTGGACTTGATTTTAGTTCATTCACCCATATAAACACCTCATCAATCGCTTTTTACGAGCGGCCTTGCCGCTCGATGATGAGGAATAATCATGACCACTATTGTAAGTGTACGCCGCGACGACAAGGTCGTTATTGGTGGCGACGGCCAAGTTTCACTTGGTAACACCGTAATGAAGGGCAACGCCCGCAAAGTTCGACGTCTTTATAACGGCAAAGTAATCGCTGGTTTCGCTGGCGGTACTGCTGATGCCTTCACCCTTTTCGAACGATTTGAAAGCAAACTAGAAATGCACCAAGGCAACTTAACCAAGGCTGCCGTTGAAATGGCCAAAGATTGGCGTAGTGATCGTGCACTTAGAAAGCTCGAAGCACTATTAGCAGTTGCAGACGAAACTGCTTCATTAATTATTACAGGTAACGGTGATGTTGTGCAGCCAGAAAACGACCTAATTGCGATTGGCAGTGGTGGTAACTTCGCACAATCAGCAGCCACAGCGCTACTAGAAAACACCGACCTAAGTGCACGTGACATTGTAGAGAAGAGCCTAACGATTGCAGGCAATATCTGCGTATTCACGAATAATTTCCAAACTATTGAAGAATTGTAATAGGAACTGCCATGTCTGAGATGACGCCAAGAGAAATCGTTCACGAGCTTGATCAACATATTATTGGCCAAGCTAAAGCTAAAAAAGCAGTTTCAATCGCGCTACGTAACCGCTGGCGCCGTATGCAACTGAGCGATGATTTACGCGCAGAAGTAACGCCTAAGAACATTTTAATGATTGGTCCAACTGGTGTGGGTAAAACTGAAATTGCACGCCGCTTAGCTAAACTTGCTAATGCGCCTTTCATTAAAGTTGAAGCAACAAAGTTCACCGAAGTGGGCTATGTTGGTAAAGAAGTAGAAACGATCATCCGCGATTTAGTTGATATCTCAATTAAAATGACGCGTGAACAGCAAACCAAAAAATTCAAACATCGCGCTGAAGAAGCGGCAGAAGAGCGTATTTTAGATGCTCTTTTACCACCAGCACGCGATACCTTTGGTGAGTCAAAGACAGAAGAGAACTCTTCTACTCGCCAATCTTTCCGTAAAAAATTACGTGAAGGTCAGTTAGACGATAAAGAAATTGATATCGATGTTGCACAAGCTCAGCCAAATGTTGAGATCATGGCTCCTCCTGGTATGGAAGAAATGACCAACCAGCTTCAGAGCATGTTCCAAAACATGGGTGGCGATAAGCGCAGCAAGCGTAAGCTAAAAATCAAAGAAGCATTTAAGCTATTAGTTGAAGAAGAAGCAGCAAAGCTTGTTAACCCTGAAGAGTTAAAAGAGCAAGCTATCTTCGCAGTAGAGCAAAACGGTATCGTGTTTATCGATGAGATCGATAAAATCTGTAAACGTGGTGAAGCATCTGGCCCAGATGTTAGCCGTGAAGGTGTACAACGCGACTTACTACCATTAATCGAAGGCTCAACAGTAAGCACTAAACACGGTATGGTTAAAACTGACCACATGTTATTTATCGCATCTGGTGCATTCCAAATGGCTAAACCATCAGACATGATCCCAGAGCTACAAGGTCGTTTACCAATTCGCGTTGAGCTTGAAGCACTAAGTGCTGATGACTTTAAACGTATCTTAACTGAGCCTCATGCTTCATTAACTGAGCAGCAACGTGAGCTGTTAAAAACAGAGCAAGTTGAGGTTGAGTTTACTGATGATGCCATTGAACGTATCGCAAAAGCGGCATGGCAAGTTAATGAGAAAACCGAAAACATCGGTGCCCGTCGATTGCACACAGTGATGGAAAAACTAATGGAAGAAATTTCATTTGATGCTTCAGAAAAAGCAGGTTCAACACTAACAATTGATGCCAATTACGTTGAGCAGCATTTAGGTGCACTTGTTGAAGATGAAGACTTAAGTCGCTTCATTCTTTAATCAACAAATTAGCGTTATAATTAAAAGCCTCCAGTTGGAGGCTTTTTAGTTTATAAATCGTAGATTCGAGGCTGACATGAAAGAAGTCACTAAAGTGCATTATCACAGCGTTAGCAAAGTATTAGATGTTCATTTTGATGATCATACTATTGCTCAATTTAGTGCTGAATTTTTGCGTGTTCACTCACCTTCTGCTGAAGTACAAGGTCATGGCAATGGACCAATGAAACTCGTACTTGGTAAGCAACAAGTAGGAATTAGTAAAATTGAGCCGGTTGGTCATTATGCGATTCGACTGGTGTTTAGCGATAATCATAATAGCGGTTTATTCAGCTGGCACTATTTAAGTGAGCTGCAAGCTAACCATGATGAGCTTTGGCAGCAATACCAAACAAGAGTCTCTGAGCACGAAGCAAGTAAAGACAGCGTGCCTATTAAGTTTGTGCCTTAGCGCCTAGTGAATTAGTTCCGAGAGCTAACCAAGCAAACTAAAAAACTAAAAAACAAAAAAGCGCGATGACGACACCGTCACCGCACTTTTGTCTATATATAAAGTATCAAGTAATTATTAAACTTTAAACTTATCGATTGCCTGATAGAGGACACGCGCTTGCTCTGATACTTCTTCGCTGGTTTGTGCATTAGTCGCTGCGTGACCCGATGCCTCTTGGGCGATATCACGAATACGAACCACGTTTTTATTCACCTCAGAAGCCACTTGGCTTTGCTCATCAATCGCTGTGGCAATGTGAGTGCTCATATCCATAATGGTTTGTACATCTTCGGTGATAGAACGAAGTAACTCACCGGCTTTACTTGCCTGTGCTGCACTTTCGCCACCTTGCGTACGACATTGCTGCATAATGCTCACCACTTCTTGCGTACGCCCTTGTAAGGTCGAAATGATGCTCTCGATCTCTTGTGTTGAATCTTGAGTACGCTGCGCAAGTGAACGAACTTCATCTGCTACTACCGCAAAGCCACGGCCTTGTTCACCAGCACGCGCCGCTTCAATAGCCGCATTGAGTGCCAGTAAGTTTGTTTGCTCAGCAATGCCACGAATAACATCCAGTACAGAGCCAATCGTTTCAGCGTCTTTTTCTAATTGCGACACCACACTTGACGCATTACCGAGTGAGTCTGATAAGTGATTAATTTGCACTACCGTTGATTCAACCTCAGAACGACCTTGCTGCGCACTTAAGTTAGTCGACTCTGCTTTTTTCGCTGCGGCTTCAGTATTGTGTGAAATATCTTGAATCGTCGCCTGCATTTCGGTGGCAGCTGTGGCAACCATATCCGCTTCGTGAAGCTGCTCTTGCATACCTGAGCTAGTTGCTGCTGTCGTTTCAGATAAATGTTCTGTTGCCACGTTAAGAGTACTTAGCGCTGTATTTACTTCGTAAATCAGCTTTTTAAAATCACTGATCAAGCTATTAAAATCAACCGTCATTGTGGTGATTTCATCTTTACCTGACTGCTCAATAGACATACTTAAATCATTACTGCGACGTATTTCATTAATCGTGTGATATACACGCTCAATAGGCATAATGATTGAACGACTAGTAAAATAGACTAACAGCATGACCAAAACGCTGGCGACAATGAAAACAAGCAACGCAACGAGTTGCGCTCGCTCGGCGCTAGACTCAACAAAAGCCTTAGTTTCCGTTGTTAATTGATTAACAATCGCATCGCTCTTTTCTACACTTCGCTTCATTTCACCTAGTGCACCTGAGTCTAGATCTAATCCTAGAGTCACCTGTGCATCGACAAGCGCTTTGAATTTAACTTGGTAAGTAGCCAAGTTACTAAGTAATTGCTTCTCATAGCCAGTTTCAAATCCTGCATTTTTAATTTCAGACTGAAAATTACTGACTAAATCATCAAATTTAGCCAGATACTTCAAATCAAATCGCAGCATAAAGTCTTTCTCTGCGCGACGAAGCTGCAGCATCAAGGTTAATAGCTGATAGTTTTCACGTTCACTGAGTAAGGTTTCAACTTGATGCACGGCTCCACGTAGCTCACCATACAACGCATCTTTAGGATGCAAACCAATTTTCTTTTGCAACACAACAACTTCATTAAAGTCATCGTAATACAATTTCGCTAAGCTTCTAAATTCATCAAGTTTTGCTGACTCCATTGATAAGTCATTAACTAGCTCGTCAAGACGTGCCATTTTAACTTTAAGCTGTGCATACTCTTTTTCAAAAAGCTCAAGACTTTCGACATCTTTATAAAACAAAAAGTTTTTTTCATGCTTGCGCATTGCAAGTTCATGAATATCAAGTTCCTCCGCATTTTGAATTGTTTCATTGAGTTTTAGCATCATGCGCGACTCAAGGATAATTACACACAGCATCACAATCATTGCAAGACCAACAACGAGCGCGTTTAATTGCAAACGACGCTTAATAGTTAAGTTTTGTAATACATTCATTCAAAGTGCCCTATAGAAACATGCATTTAAGAGTATAGCTAAACTATCTAAAGCAGCTAATAAAAAGTGATTAAACTTGTCGCACATTTTCTAATATTAGGAAGGTTTAAACAATTAGTTTTTGTTCTAAATCAACCTGTTGCCACAGGTATTTATGGAGCTGATCCACCTTTTCCCATTGCTTTTTTCTTATCCACTCAACCAAAGGTGCTGGATCGCTTGGGAAGTTGAGTTTTTTATTCTGTGGAGATTGCAGCCAATCATCCATCGCATTGGGGTTTAAATAACTCATCACATGAGCTGCCCCCATCGACAATAAAGTCTGCGCATTAATACCTTGCTCAAATTGTTTACCTAGCGGTTTTAACAATAATTTTTTACCAAGTTGTAATGCTTCACTTGCAAGTTCGAATCCAGCATTACCAATCACACCACCCGCATTAGCAAGATCATTTAGAAACCCAACGCGTGATGGTGCTCGCAGATGGATATTACCAATTGAACAATCCTGAGCATCCGGGTGATAACAATAAAACTCTCTTTCAGGAAAATCTTTTAAGTACTCGACCACATTGTTAAGATTTTCGAATGGCAGATACACCAACACCTTATTTTCAACCATCACTGGGTTATCGTGATGATGAGTAGCAATAAATGGAGGGATGATATTTTCAGCATAAGGTTGCCAATGTACGCCTAAATAAACACTGGCTGGCGCATAGTTACGGATCAGCGCACGGCGAAAGAATGCGCGGCCAAACATCGGCACTTTATCAGATAAAAATGCCGCTTGATGACTCATGCCAATTACCGGAATATTTTGTTGTTTAGCAGCCCATGCTGTAATTGGCTCAAAGTCATTAAATACCAAATCATAATGACGTAAATCAAGGCCTTTTATATCTTTAATTAGTTGTAGTGGACGTGCATTTTTCAATGTTTTAAAGCTATCAACCTGCCCCGATTTACTGGTAAACGACAAACCTCGAAAAACTCGGTAATCAGCAAAATCATCCATATCAAAGTAGTCTTGCTCTTTTCGACCAGAGAACACATAGTCAACATCGACTCCTAAAGCCCTAAACGTGCTAGCCATCACCCGCGCTCGCGTTATGTGCCCATTGCCTGTCCCTTGAATACCGTACAAAATTCTCATATAGACTCCACCACCATCACAGCTAATACTGCACAACTAGATCCCATTACTGCACCAATAACCACATCAGCGGGGTAATGCACACCAATAATCACTCTAGATGCAGCGACCCCTGATGCCCAAACCAACCACAAACCGGCAAATTCAGGTAAATACATAGTTAAAATTGTCGCCACTACAAATGCTCCCGCACTATGCCCCGATGGCAAACTAAACCTATCACTCGGCACTAAATAAGCGCCTTGTACTAAGCAATCACAAGGTCTTACCCGAGCAATTCGCTTTTTAACTAAAAAATAAATAGGTCGCTCAATGACAAAACCTACCAGTAGACTCATTGCAAGATGTTGAAAATGCGCTTGCTCCGTAAACCACCAAAAGCTCAAAAATAGTGCAACATAAAGACCGCCATCACCACTTTTTGAAAAGCCAATGGCTGATCGCCTTAACCACACTGGCGAAGCATCATTAAACACACTTAAGAACAGCTGTTCGTCCACCTTTGCCAATTTTGTAAGTATGTTGTTTGCCATGGTGAGCTCCTTGTCATACTTTGCGTCTAATTTTTATACTCACCTCAGCTTAGGCGCTAAAAATAACAATTAAGTGACGCTTTTGAGACACTAATGTTGCGGTGACAAAATTCCTTTGATTTAAACCAATAATCCGCTATTAAGTCGTTGTTATTGAGTTGTATCAGGGTATACTGAGTACTAAACAGACAGTCTCTTTAGAGGATGAAAAAATGGATTACAGCACTTCTGATTTATGCGACCACTTTGCAGATGTGGTTGATGTGCTCGAACCAATGTTTATCAATTTTGGTGGACGCCCAAGCTTTAGTGGTCGAGTAAAAACCGTTAAATGCTTTGAAAATAACGAGCTGATCCGCGAGATTTTATCAACCGATGGCACCGACAGCGTGTTATTGATTGACGGTGGTGGTTCAACCCGACGTGCCCTAATTGATATTGAGCTGGCTGAAATCGCATTAGAAAACAACTGGCAAGGCATTATCGTTTACGGTGCTATTCGTCATGTTGATGAACTTGAAGAGCTAGACTTAGGCATTCAAGCAATTGCCTCTATTCCTGTTGCTGCCGATAGTGAAGGTGCAGGTGAAGACGGTATTGGCGTTAACTTCGCAGGTGTTTCTTTCTTTGATGACGACTTTGTTTACGCTGATAGCACCGGTATTATATTATCTGCTGAAGAATTAGAGTTAGAAATAATAGAAGACTAATCTCGGTGACAAACTACCTTAAAATTTATGATGAAGCGGCGGTAAAGCACTTATGTGTCCGCCGCGCTAACGAACTCAAAGCTTGGCAAGCCCTTGCCCTTCTCGACACTCAAGTTAACGCCCCACAAGCACTCATCGATGCAAAACATTTCGGTATTCGCTATGTTTTAGTTGGCGTATGTGAGGATATTGGCCCTCGCGCTAACTTAGGTAACGGTGGCTCAGGACAAGCGTGGCAAGCATTTTTAAAGCGCTTTTTAAACCAAACGCATAACCAGTTTTTAAACCACGAGCGTGTGTTGCTACTCGGCGAAGTGGCCCTTGATGACTTAAACCAACAAGCTGCTGACCTTGATAATAAAAACGACGCCGACTTAGCCAAACTACGTGAATTATGCGCTGATATAGACACCCGCGTTGAGCAAGTGATTGCGATGATTTTTGCAGCTGGTCTTGAGCCAATTGTAATCGGTGGGGGCCACAACAACTGCTTAGGTATTTTACGTGCCCTTAGTAAGCAAGATGGTAAACCAGTAAATGCTATTAACTTAGACCCTCATGCTGATTTCAGAGAGTGTGAAGGCCGCCATAGTGGCAATGGCTTTAGATATGCTTACAGCGAAAACCACCTCGCTGATTATCACGTGATGGGGTTACACGAATTTAAAAATAACCAAGCGATTATTGATGCCCTGACAAACGCAAACTTCACGTTTGATAGTTACCAAGACATTCAAGTACGTCGTAAAGTTGATTTATCTTCAGCATGTCAACACGCACTAGCTCAGTTTGATAATGCCTCGCTTGGCGTAGAAGTAGACTTAGACAGTATTTCGTTAATGCCAGTTAGCGCATACACCAACTGTGGTTTTAATGTGAGTGATGCAGAACACTTTGTGCATTTAGCTGCCAGCCAAGCAACAGCCCGCTACTTACATTTATGTGAAGGCGCACCATCACAACACCCGGTTAGTTTAGAAACAGGTATGAACGATGCAGGCCAAATAATCACAGCTTTAGTAAACGCCTACCTGCAAGCCAGAGAGTCTTCTTAACTTGCATTAGGCGCTATTCTTACTGAAACGTCTACTTTGCGAATAAATTCACACCTGCTGCAAACAAGGTGATTTATTCGCCAAGATTTAACGATGGTAATAGCTCATCTTCAAACCAATCGCTGATTAAACGCTTGTCGTAGTAATAAGCTTCATCGCGCCCCATTTTCATGCGGTCCATAAAGCCCATATCTTTAAGCTTTACGTCTTTTGCTTCACTAATCACTTTACCGTCTTTATCAGTAATCGAATAATTAAGGTCTATGCGTGGGAAATAAATTGGCTTGATAATGCGCAGTTCATTCATCGTTCCAAAACGCACATCACCAGCAAGGTCAAGCTCTGTTACTTCCACATTGAAGGTGTAGCCATCAGGTAACTGTTCAGTAAGCTTGTTAAAGTGCTTCTCAAAGCTCTTTGCCACGTTTTTATGAAATGCACCTTTTGGTGAGTTATTTCCGGGGCGCACATCACGGTAATCGTTAAAGTCATGCCATTTAACCTTAGCCTCCCCTGCGTGAGCAAAAGCAGGTAGTGCAATAACCATTGCTAAGGCCATTTTCTTTACAATTTTCATCTTTATCTCCACTTAACAGGAATAGCTTTTGATTAAAATTTAGCAGCTGACAATTAACTATAGCTTAATAACTCAACGCTTGGATGTAACCAATATGGTGCAAAATGTAATCAAAAACAAGACACTGATATTTCTATGAAAGAAGTTTAATCACATTTTATTCATGTAATTTAACGCGAAATGTGATGAAATAAGGCTAATTCAACCAGGTATAGTTCATGGATATTTTATGACCATTTTAGTCACCGGCGGAGCCGGGTACATCGGTTCTCACACCGTTTTAGAGTTACTACAACAAGGCACAGACGTTGTTGTACTTGATAATTTAAGCAATTCATCAAATGAGTCATTGGCTCGCGTAAAACAAATCACCGGCAAAGACGTCACGTTTTATCAAGGTGATATTTTAGATAGAGCCTGTTTAGACAAAATCTTCAGTGAACACACGATTGATAGTGTTATTCACTTCGCTGGTTTAAAAGCGGTTGGTGAATCGGTTGTAAAACCTATCGAGTATTATCAAAACAACGTACAAGGTACACTGACTCTGGTTGATGCTATGCGTGATGCTGGCGTATTTAAGTTAGTATTTAGCTCATCAGCAACCGTATACGGTGACCCAGCAAGCTTACCAATTCGCGAAGACTTCCCAGTTGGCGGCACGACTAACCCGTATGGCACATCAAAGCTTATGGTTGAAATGATGCTGCAAGATATCGCGAAATCAGATGAACGCTTTGCCTTTGTTATCTTACGTTACTTTAACCCTGTAGGCGCACATGAGTCTGGCCTTATTGGTGAAGACCCTAATGGTATTCCTAACAACTTATTACCTTATATTTCGCAAGTTGCTGTGGGTAAACTAGAAAAGCTAGGTGTGTTTGGGGATGACTACGGTACTGTAGATGGTACAGGTGTTCGTGACTATATCCACGTTGTCGATTTAGCATTAGGTCACTTAAAAGCGCTGAACCGAATTGCAAGTGATACAGGTGCGCACGTATTTAACCTAGGCACAGGTAATGGTTATTCAGTACTGCAGATGGTTACCGCTTTTGAGAAAGCCAGCGGTCAAGCCGTACCTTACCAAATTTCGCCGCGTCGAGCGGGTGATATTGCAGCTTGTTACGCAGCACCAGAAAAAGCATTAAAAGAACTTGGCTGGCAAGCAGAGCGTGGCATCGATGAGATGATGCAAGATACATGGCGCTGGCAAAGCAATAACCCGAACGGTTACAAATAGTCAGAAGAATTAAAAGGCACTTACAAATAAGTGCCTTTTTACTGGCTACTTTATAAAATCCTGCGTTTCAAAATAAACTATTTGGCTGTACTCACAGTCATTAAAGCCACTTGATAATTGCGTAAATGTTGGCACGTTTACTTCTACCTGCAAACGCTCAGCTTCACACCCTCTTACTAAAGCAATGGCGTCAAATGACGGGCTGGCCTGTATTTGATGTACCAATATTTGTATTCCTTGTTCATTTGTCGCTTTATTTATTCTTTGCCAGCGCGGTTGCGACACGTGCTGAGTCGATGACAGTGCTCGTTTATATACAAGAGAAACAAACTTAAAGTTTTCATCCTTTAGCCATTTTTTACCGCCTCGTTCAAAATGACCGAAGAATAATTGGCTGGGCACACTGAATGTCTGCCCAGCAATTAACTTATTCAAGTCAAACTTAGCAGGCAATAGAGTGATCATCGAATTTAAATACTGAGGAGTTGAATCACTTTCTTGCACAGTAAGCCAACGAATTAGTTCTTTCTCATAGCGAGTTTCTACACGATAAATTAATTGATAATCATGCGGGGCGTGGTACATAGGAAGGTGGCTGGCATAGAGCTCAACGCCATCGGTGAACAACACCATGCCATGCATGCCAACTCGGCTATGCGCATGAAAATGCTTAACCTCTTTTGCTATGCTTTTAAAACTGACAATTAAACAGTAAAGTAACAACAGAAAAGCGAAATTTGCTTTCATTTTTTAATACCTTTTATTTAACACGAACAATCGCTTTACCGATATTCTTCCCTTCGAACAATCCCTCAAGCGCGCTTGGTAAATTTTCAAAGCCATTAATTTCGGTTGTTTTAAATCGGATCTCTCCTGCTTTTAACCACGGCAAAATATGATTAATCATTTCAGGCATGCGGTGAGTAAAGTCTCTTGCTAAAATCCCTTGAATTGTCGCTCGTTTATAAAGTAATTGATGGAGAAAGCGAGGGCCTAGTTCGGGGTTGTCAAGCGAGCCATCGTACTGCGAGATTTGCCCGCAAATCACTACGCGAGCACGCAAGTTTAAGCTGCTCAACACCGCATCAGTGTTCATCCCGCCAACATTATCAAAATAAACATCAACACCACCAAGCTCCATCAACCTTTCGTGCAACTGTTGGGCTGAGTCAAATTGCTTATAGTTAAGCGCATAAGCGACCCCGAGCTTTTCTAACCAAGTACATTTTTCTTCAGATCCAGCTAGGGCAATAACACGACAACCATTTTTTATCGCAAACTGAGTAACTAACGAACCCACAGCTCCTGCAGCACCTGAAACGACAACCGTCTCGCCGGCTTTTGGTTTACCTGCTTCCATTAAACCAAACCAAGCTGTTCGCCCAGGCATACCTAAAACACCTAGTGCCGTTTTTACATCGGCATCATTAGGGTTTAAGGCTTGTATTTCATTGGCATGGACAACTGCATGAGTTTGCCAACCTGAATAAGCGCTAACCCAATCACCTTGCTTAAATCGTTCGCTATTTGACTTTAAAACCTGAGCAACAACCGCTGCTCCTTGCACTGTATTTAATGCATGAGGTTGCTCCCAGTTCGGCTTAGCAGCTTGTTGAATACGCATATATGGATCGACAGAAATATACTTTGCCTCTAGCAGCACTTCGTTTTTAGCCAATGTCGGCGAAATTACAGATTCTCGCAATGCATAATGCTGCTCACTGACACGTCCATCAGGGCGCTTAACATAAAACCACTGCTTAAGATTGTAAGACGTCATCGCTCTCTCATTTAATGAAATTTAATAACGAAATTATTGCACTTAAACAATTAACCATTAAGCTATTAAAACTATCTATACGTTTCCATATTGGAATTAGAGGCAAACTTGGATACAGAAGATTTACGAAAGTTTTTGGTCATCGCAAAGCACAATAACTTACAGCAAGCATCTGCAACATTAAATGTCACACCTGGTGCGCTTTCGAAGGTCATAAAACGGCTCGAAATTAAGCTAAATACACAACTATTTAAGCGAATTGGTCGAAATATAAAACTAAATCAGCAAGGTGAAAAATTTCGCCATTATGCGCTTAATTTGGTTCATGAGGCTGATCAAGCTATCAGCGAGTTTAATGGAAGCACGAAAAATACGGTTGTTAACTTATCTGGCCCCTCTTTGCTGTTACAGCATTACCTGCCTTTATTATTATCGCAATTTAATGAGCAAGGTTTTCAATTTAATATTGATACAAGTTGGGAAGGTCAAGCCATTGAACAGGTTGCCAGCGGCCATGCCCATTTAGCTTTAGTTACCGAAGTGGCATTAAATGAAAGCACACTGCAAAGTGACTTTGAACGTATATATTTAGGCACAACAACATTTAAGGTTGTAGCTGCGCACTCGCATCCATTATTCGAACAGTTTAGTAAGGGTTCACTCACCAACAGAGAGCTTTTTCAATTTAGTTTTGCTTGTCCGAGTATTTCACCCTTTTGTGGCGTAACTAGGGGGATCGGCTCAGATGGTTGGCGAGATGACAAAGTACCTAGAACCATAAGTTATCGTTGCAACGATTTCAGCACCTTACTGTCACTCGTCAAACAAGGGATTGCATTAGCATACGTCCCTGATTTTATTGCAAACGATCCAGCCCTCAAAGTCATCGATGTCTTAGACTGTAACTACACTTGCCAAGAGCGCCTCGAGCTGGTTTACAAACCAAGTTTAGCTACTGGCTGGTTAAATAAATTCGCAGCAAAAGTGAGAGCGGCACATCAGCGCATTGCTTGAATGCTCTCAAGTGCTACAGCTAGCTGTGTTTTTAATTTTTTATAGCGTATATAAACAGCCAGCACGATAATACCATTAATACCAAGCTGGATAAGCCATAGGCTGTATGTTTTAAACATAACCATATTAAACAAGGCAGCGATTAACAAAGCGCACCAAAGCACAACGCAGCCAATAAAACTCACATGCCAGTAATGAACTTGGTGCTTCAGCTGATTCTCTTTAAAATTAAGCATTGCATTAACGTCTAGTGTTTCTGCTCGCCACAGCTTTCGCCTTAAACGGTATGACCAAATTCCAAAACCTAGAGGAATAGGCACTAATAGCGCAAACATAATGGTTTCATAGGTATTTTTTGCTTCAAACAACATAGCGTAAATACAAAATACGGTTACCACAACACCTAAAAATGAGTCGATTAACCCTTTTAGCTTTAACTTAGTTCGCGACTTTTGCGTTTGTGCAATTAACACTGCACTATCCACTTTCGGCGTTGCTTGCACGAATGCCTGCTGCCACTTAGCTAATTGATCATCTGCTTCGAATTTATCCACTTTATTTACTCCATTAGGCTCGCAATTTGCTGTCTTGCTCTACTGGCACGCTTAGCAACAGCATCTTCAGACAACCCCAGCGTTTGCGCTATCTCACTTTGATTAAACCCTTCAAGCTGCAAAGCAAGCACCTGCCGATATTTCAGCGTTAATTTACGAAGGGCAGCCATTAAATCTAAACTGTCGTCTGGTGACTTATGCGCACTCAAGGCTTGGGTGTAATCAATACTTTCAGAGCTTGCCACCTCTTTGCGGTTTTGCTCTTTTATCACATGATCAACCGCTTTATTGTGAGCTATTCGGGCAATATAGGTTTTTATGCTGGCATCGCCACGAAAGGCAACATCGGGTGATGAGTCATTACTTTCAAAAGCGCGCCAAACAGCCAGCGACATCTCTTGAATTAGCTCATCTTGTAGCGCTTGATTGATCTCGTAGGTTGCAGCAACACGCGCCAACAGCGGCGCGTATTCATTCAGCAATGTGTTTATTTGAACATCAGCTTTCACTGTAATTCCATGTTTTTATTATTATTTGAACAAACGATTATAGGCACAAAAGTAGGTACATGCTAATACCGGCCCTACCAACAACATAGGTAAAAGACTATAAGGGGCAGCAAAGGTAACGAGCATATTAATCAAACAAAGCATGCTTAATGGTTTAATCACCTTTAGTGCCGTTGTAATGCCTTCTTTAACAGCTGCACTAAGCGAAGCATTGTTTAAAAGTAACAGAGGTACCACAAACATAAGCAACATATTTACAGGAACAATTGATACAAACATGACCCCTACGCGCCAGCGCTCAACATCAACAAACTGACCTGACAATAAAGCCGATAACTGCTCACTACCAATCAAAGTACTCCCAACAGCAAATTGCACCAGCGCCAGTAAAATACCAACAACTGACCACACGGCAACTCGCCCCCACTTCGTCCATGTTGCATTGTGCTTAAATGAAAAGCCTTGCTGATTATTCAGGTTAAACAACAATGGCCACACCGTTGCCATTAACATAGGCGCTAACCATTTTGATACAGTTAAACCTGTAGGTGCAGGTAATAACTGCACTAAGCCTGGCACAATAGCGAACAGCGTCATCAGTAAAAAAAGTTTAAACGGTGCTTTTTTAAATAGCCCCCAGCCTTCTTTTAACCAAACAGCAGCATCACTAAATGGTGCATTTGTTGAATCAAGTTTTAGCGTATTCACAGTTGATGTTGTAGTCGTCATGAGTTTGTCCTTTTCGTAAAAATTAATACACAAGACACTGCCTATCGCTACCACCTAATAGGAACAACTTCGTGTCATTTGCAGCTATAGACGAGACAAACACAGAAAACCTGACAAAATATTTTTAAAAAATTAAAAATAATTTTATTTCGTTGAATTTTTAAAGATAAAAAAGAGGTGGAACAATAGTGGAACGCAGCTGCTTGAGATAGATTTAAGCTTTGGTTTTTGGTTTTTTACAGCAAGAAAATGGTGGCCCCTCCCAGACTTGAACCGTTATGTGGTATTAAAAGACTTAAAACCAATACTGACTGTAGCTAGCAAACAGTTCTGATGCATTGATTTAAGAAAGATGAGCACGTGTTTCTGAACTAAAGTTAAGTATGCACCAAAAGTGCATACTTAACTTATAACGTTTGTAATTACCAATTTAATTGCTCACTTCATTAACTAGCAAACTTCTAAGACATTATGTTTTTTGGCTAGTCTAATTGCGTCTAATTTCAATTGCTGCGCTTTATCTTTATCGTATCTCTCAACTTGCTTCGCATAAAAATGTTTAGCTAAACAAAGAGAGCGGTATAAACCTTTTCGAGCTAGCATTTCTATAGACTCATCGTATTGCTTTTTACCTTCAACAATCATCCCGCTTTCCATGAAAGCCATTCCTATGGTTGCTTTAAATGTTGCAGAACAATTAGTATCTTCAACGTCAACCCTTTTTGCTAAAAGCCTCAAATCAACATCAAGGTTTTTTGTTTGCTTTAAAAGTAATTTAGCAACTATCAGGTTATTGAGCTCCCCAAATCTCATATGGGAATGAGGTATTCTCTTATCGGACAATTGAATAACGAAATTGGGGTCGTCAAGTGCAGCAATACTTAAATAACCAGCGTCTACTATTGGGCCTGCGCTATACGGCTGAAATTGATGCATATCAATAAGTTTGCCTCTGCATTCTTCAAATTTTTTCTTTTGATATAAATCATTAACCCCCCCCTCTATTGATTCTGAAGGATGAGGCATATTTTTAAAAGTTATGTTATGTTTATGGTGTAACCAGTGAACGTGAGAGATAACGTTTTCAGAAGGATCTGTCAGTGCTACTTGAATATGCTTTTTCGCTTTTTTGATAGAACCGTTATTAAACTCTATTGTTCCTACACAAGCTGCTAATTCAGAAACCATCGCATTATCACCACCCCAATTATCTATCAACGATACAGCTTTTTTAATGCTTGGGTTTCGAATTTCAAATGCGCTAGATATCGCCGTATACGCACTCATTATTAATGGATTAGAATTCAAATTTGGTCGATTTTTCAAATACCACGATGCCTGCTCAGGGTCTCCAATATGAACGAGAAACCTAGCGTAAGACCTTGCTATAAAGGCATGGTTAGGATCAATATTTTTCGCAACATCAACAGAATGCATTGCTTTATTCATTTCGCCTAATATAGAGTAATAAAAGCCTAAATCCATCCAACTTAAAGAATCCCTCGGGTTAAAATGAACGAGTTTCTTAAGCTTTTGAATAATTAACCTAACCTTGCCTGCATCTGTAGAGTATGAATTATAATTATCCAACATTCTCAGTTCAGGACAAACGAGATGCTTAACTGAATTAGGTAAAGTTTCATAGTTATCAAGTAAAATTCTGTTAATTTCTAGATATAATGGGTGATTTCTTTCATCAGCTTGAATAAACCTAACAAAAACATCTATAGCATTCGGTATACTGCGCTCTGCTTTCCAGAGTTCAACGGATTTCTTAAACCAGAAATCTTCTTCAAAAAGTCCTTCATTGCGAACAATATTTTTTGTAGGGTAATTAAATCTAAAAAGTTTTCTCGACGTATGCCAGCGAGGGATGAGCTGTCTATTGTCCATCATCAATATGTTATGAGCCATATCACTGGATCCCCTTAATTTGACACTTTCTAAGTACACCTGCCATTTTGCTAATATACTTTTCCATTGAAAGCCTCATCACTTTATGTGCATATTTCCCATTCCCTCTTATAAGGTGATCTGGGTAACATAACTCGTTCACCATTTCAGCTAAATCAGAAGCTATTTCTTTTCCAAACAAAGTCGCACAATCTTCTCTAAACCTATTTATAATGGTCGCAAATGCTGATTTTATAAAAGGTAATGCCTCTTCATATGTTGCACGATCTATATGTGGCATCAAAAGTCTAGACTCTTCGATCAACACAGGGGTAATTTGAGCCTTTGAAATGACGTGATATATCAGACTTCCAAACATATGAACATCAGATAATCTCCGATCAATAAAATCTGTGATAGGTATTCTGTAATGCACCTCTATTGGTGCGTAAGATCTATCTCCAGTAAAGCTTAATGCCGAAAAAGGTGACTCGCCTTTAGCATCTGTTACTCTTCCCAGATCTGATATTTTTGACTGCTCATTTTCAAAACATAAAACATTAGAAGGTTTTATATCTTGGTGGGCAATTCCGATCTGATGCAATTGCTTTATTCCTACAGCAACATGATGAAGAGACTTAAAAACATTTTTCCATGACTCTATATCACTATTAATGAATTGAGACCTAAGATCTCCTTCTGCAAGCTCAAAAATAATATAAAAAACTCGATTTAGCGGAGGAAAGGAAACTGGACTGGATATTTCTCCACTATCCAATGGAGTAACGACACGAGTTAATTTCCTGTCCTTACAGTGGTCTAAAATATTTTGCTCAAACAAATACTCGGAGATAGTTTTATTCATCTCTGTAAGTGATTTTGAGGCTACCTTAGATAAATCCATTGCTTTTAGAAAACCAATTTTTCCTTCTGGCGAAATAGCTGTATACCGGGTACAAAAATTACCACCAGTACCGGATGTAGTATTTATCATTTTACCTATTTTCCAACCAGAAGTAGTAACTAGACCCTCAAGTGCTTTTGATGGCATCTTTAAATCTTCTCCCTGTTATATGCACTGATACATGTGAAGCTTCACATGATGTTTTATTTTCTTCTTTCAAGTAAATAAATTACTTAACAATAGATTTATAAAATATCTGAACACACTTTGCTTATGAAATCGATACATTAATTTTAATAGATTAGCTATCAAACACTATGAACAATTATATTTTTACAATAAGTTGTAATGAAAATATAGAATTGACAAAAGGTTACATCAAGGAAAGAGTAGGTCTAATATGAAAGGTTACTGCTTTTGAGAAGATAAAATTCGTTTATGCTGTAAAGCCATAACGCAGCTTAGTAATAACACTTTTTATCAATTCACGACCACGAATTGTATGAATAACTGAATATGGTTTATGGCTATTAAATTGAATATGAGGTGTATTCAACCATTGATTCCAAATATCTATGCTATCAAAGTATGAAGTCCCGAAAGCACATAATTTCGCAATTTCCATTAAATTTTCACTTACTTGTTTATCTAATCTATGCTCCATATTAAGTCTTAATTTTCTCTCTTTTGTACCTATAGCCTCAGCAAAAGCTCTTATCTCCCAACCAATAATGTTGACGAAAGCATTCAGAGCATTCGGAGTGACTCCTAGTTCTACGAAAGCAATTTCAGCAAAGGGATCTGAATTAGCTGTTAATTTACCATCCGAGATTACAGTAATGAAATCTGGTATATTTTCGCAACGAGAATTAACATTCTTCATTTATTTTACCTTTACCAATAAATTATCATTAATGAATATGCGACATATCGAAAATATTAATCAATATTAAACCCATGAATGATCGTTTCTGAACGAGGTAATTTCTTAATTGCTCTTTTGAAAACCTCATACTCACCAACAAAAATTGCACGTTTCTTGCTTCGAGTTAGCGCAGTATAAATCATACTACGCTCCAGAAGCTTAGACTCTTTAACACAACAAATAATAGTATTGTCATACTCTGAACCTTGAGATTTATGAATAGTTATTGCATACGCCAAATTAATCCCTAACTCGAAGCATTGATCTTTAGACAACGTATAAACTCTATTATTAAACTCTGCAATAATATTTTCTGTATTTTCATGAAATTCAACACCAATGATACTTCCTGTCATTCCATTAAATAGCTCTAATTCGTAATTATTGGAAGTAACAATTATGGGATCATTTTCTTTAAGAATACTACTACCTAGTTTGATGCTTTGATCTTCATCACCTTGATTGCACACGAACTGCATCGACTGATTTATAGCTTTGGTGTTATCAATCATCGAATGAGAAGCATGAGGGCTGATAACTTGACCAATATGAGTTTTAGAAATTTCAATTATTTTCTTTATAAGATCTTTTTGATTCGGCTCGCATGGAACAAAAAATACTCCTTCGTCTTCTTTGTTCCATTTCGGAATATTACTGATAACTCCATTGCGAATTGACATTGACAATTGATGTATTGGGCTACCTTGGGTTTGTCGGTGAACTTCCGTTAAGTTTGAAGTTGGCAATCGGCCTACACAAACGTGAAAGAATAAACCGAATCCAACAGGGCTTAATTGACCTGTATCACCTACTAACAGTAAAGAAAAATTGGTGTTTTCTAAATGTCTTAAAAGTCTACTGGCTAGTGAAATATCAACCATGCTAGCTTCATCAATTATAATGATCGGCTTATGCATTTGCAGAGTTGTATTAGCATTGGCTAATTGTTTGATGAAGCCATGAATTGTAAAAGTTATATCATCACGTCCAGTTGCTTCTCTAGCTCGCTCTTTGGCTTTGCCTGCTAGAGCAAGAATATAAACGTTTCGAGAAAATCGTTCAGCAATATCAACAACAGCTTTCAGTACAGTAGTTTTACCAGTGCCACCATAACCAGTGATAACAGATATCCGGCTAGTTAATGACATTTTCACTGCTGATTTCTGTTCATTTGTCAGCGGATAACCAACATCTCTGTGATTTTGAACACTGTAGAGTTCAATTGCACTCACAAGTTCTTTTACTTTTACTCGTGTTATCAACCTTTGCTTTTTAAGATTACTGATTTGTTCTTCTAACAGGGCTTCAATATATCCAACACCTGCTGTTTGAAAGTACTTTTCTTTATCTTTTGTAAAGAAGCAAACGGCACGGACTTTACATGCTTCATCAATCGCATTTTTACTATTTCCTATGCCTATCAGACTAGATACGTTTGATTGGAGATGATGCTCTGACATAGCTGTATCGCCATTCATCAAGTGCTGATATAAAACATACTCAACAGCCCCAACTTTTCGCTCTATTGATTCATTGGAGAATCCAAGTTGCAGCGCAGTTTTATCAATTGCATTCCAGAAGTTTTTTGTAATTGAACCGAAGGCTAATAAACCATAAGGGTTACTCTGAATGCGCTCTAAAGAATTGTATTTGCAGACTTTAATTATTTTCTTCGCAAGAGAAGGATCTAAATGATTTTCCATGAGGAAGTGTGCAAGTTTCATTTCTTCATGCAAGGGATTCCATTTAGAGCAAAGAGCTTTGGCTATAGGCAGGGCTATAGTGTTTGCAATAACGGAGTAATCACCCGCATCCAATAAGCGAACTAACTGACTGGAGCCTATTTTTTCTATTAATTGTTTTACTTTTTTAGGGCCTAAGTGAATACCTCTGAAATTAGGATGTTTGATTAAAAGGCTACTTAAGTAATTATCTGCTGGAAGTGGAACTATTATGCATTCGCTGACAATGACATTCTTTCCATACTTTTCTGTGCGAATTATTTCACCTTTTATGGACCAAAATTCTCCTGACTCTGGAGTTCTAGTCAGTATTTTGTAATTTGCGCGAAACTTGAGTGGATATTTTCGTCCCAATACTGTTCCTGTAAAAATTGCACCACCAAAACTTCCTGCATAGACACTTCCGATTTGAACTGTTTCATTAAAGGAGCCTCTCATGAAAATGCTCTTCTGCCTGTTTCGAGCAGGTGTTGAAATTTATACTCACTTTCTTCTTTGCGATTTATTAATAAGGTGATTTCCTTTTGCGCTAATGCTAGCTCTTTTCTTAGCTGCTCAATTTCGGCAGTGGTTCTTTCTAATTCTTTTTCCAATTTTGATGTATTTTGAGTTAGCTTCTTAGCTTGAACCTCAAGCTTAGATTCTGTTTCTTTTGTAGGAGAAACCTCCGTCCCAATCCTTTCCAAATCTGATTGAAATTGTCGCCCCATTAAAGATTCTTTATTTTGAATCACTCCTCTCTTAAAACCGCACTCTTTGGCAATAAGAGAAATATTAGCGTCACCAAACTGATTAACTGGAAATTTAGTGTTTGTTGCCAAAAGATTTGCTACATATGCCGCATAATTATCTCTATTTATTTTAGCCTTTACGTTAGGAGATAGTCTTTCCTTATTCATTGCTATACCCCTTGAATACTTGTGAGTCTTTAATTTTAGTTTTTTTTAAAAGTTTGGAATCAACAACTGTTCGATCTCTTCCTTGGTGTATAACATTAGCTATCCCCTCGTTTTCTAAAATTAGTAATCCTTCGGTAGCTTCAATGATAAACATTATAACTTTATGACAAGCATCAAGGGCTTCCGTGTGGTTATAATTATTATCTTCGAATATAGCTGAGTTTCCCTTATTTTTTGTCGAAGCAACAAGGTTTTGGCTATCAGTATTTAAATTTAGATCAATAAATTTATTAAGAGCTTTAATTTCATTTCGAAGATTTAATAACTCAAGCTGCTCAGTTAAAAGCTGAACATTCTGTGAAGTTAAATCACGTTTTTCTGAGTTAACAAAATAGCTATCAAGTAAATATCGATACTTTCCATTTTTTCTCAGCAGAGTAGTTCGATCTATTTTCCCTTCACCTTTTTTTGGCGTAGATGCTGCCTGACCTTCTTCAATATCAATCATAGAATTAAAGGTTGCTACAGTGTAGTTTGCCAAAGCACTTACGTTATCAAAAACAATATGTGAGCTTTTTAAAGTGCTTAATATATTCTTAAGCTTACTTATTCGATTTTGCACTCTAATATCAACAGATGTCTTGAATCTATTAGTCCCCTTATTTGCCCCACTAGCCATTTTGTAGATGCCTCAGCCCGATGCCATTTAACTTATTATTTTCAAATGGCTTTCTCAAATGAATAATTACTTCATCCTTAGATAGCCCTTCCTTCTCTGCAATATCTCTGACAAGTCCTCGCAATTCATCGATTAGACAAAATGACTCAGTATTTGCTAAAAGCTGTGCAAATTTCTGTTGGTTTATGAGTATTCGATTTCGAATATGTAAAATTTCAGCTTTCAATGATGGTGTAAAATACTCTTTAAACATCTTTGCATCATTCATTCTTAACAAAAATTCAGTGGCCTGTGGGCTCTCTTCAGTTGTTTTAAGAAAGCTCTTGTGCAGCATAAAAGGTTTAGCAACAACATAATTGCTATGTGACAAGTGAGATTCTTCACTTTTTATGAATTCATCGTACTTAATTTGCAAAATTTGGTAAGTATGAATCCAAGCAGCTAATTCCATTGCTACTTCATTTTTTTCGCGATCTAGTTTATCAATGCTTGATTCATCACGCTCTGATTCACTATTCAATAGATTAATTTGAGTCTGATAACTTTTCACTTCACTATTTAATTTGCGTATTTCAGCTAAAATCCGTGGCATATGATCTATTGTTTTTATTGAGTAATAACATTGACCACACTTATATTTACCACAATCAGAAAGAATGTCCGCAGGACATTGGCCATTAAATGGGCAAATATGCGTAGACATAAAAGACATATTAGAAGTTGGGGTTACATCAATTAAGTTGATACCACTTTTAACTTTTCCATTACCTGATTCGGAAACCTCACTAAATGAAGTACCACCGAAGACCCCTCTAATTAGACTCGGTTCTGTATCAACAACCTTTTTCAGCTTAGTATTTACTTCGATACTTTTTGTATTTTGAAAATTAAACAGGTCATCATTTGTAGAAATATTGCCATTTCTCAAGCTTTGTGACTGACTCTCTAATATTTCGAGAACATCATCTTTATCGAGCTGCACATAGTGATGTAAAACTGCTAAAGATTCATGACCAGAAATAAACTCAGCAATAACCCAAGGCGGCAGTACTTTAATTTTCTCACTAATGACAGATGATCGCGTACCGTGGGGCGTGTAATCTGTTTCATAATGTGTCGCTAAAGAAAAAGAATCTTTGATTAAATCTTTTTCGAGTTGATCAAAGTTATCACCTACAGCAATTTCTTCCAGAAAATTTAAGTCATCTTGATTTTTAGAGTCACTGTATAGCTCTTCATTATTCTTATACTCATCAATAAACGTACTCATGGATTCTGGCAAAGGGTTAAGAGGCTTAGCATTAACCTTTTTCATCGCAACATGTAAATCAAAAAACAATTGAATATTGCGATACAATGTAACAGTTCTAGAATAACTAAATGGCTTACTATCGCCGACAGAGGCCAAGTGAAACAATGGGCGAATTTTTTTGTAGGGCGAATTTTTATAGCCGTTGTACGCCAACTCTGGGACAACAATATCAAGAGAGTCTTGAAAAGACTTCAAGCGCTTTAAAAGCTTAATAACTCTCGAGCTGACGAAAGGTGTCCAGCCAGACTTTTTGACCTTATCTGTAGATACTTCAATAAAATCAGAATCTAAATTTAACTCAGACAAAACACTATCAGTCTCATCTTTTAAATGCTTATCGAAAGTATCTCTATCTAGCCATCTGATATGTCTATGTCTTAGTCCAGTTTCTAATGCGACAGCCAGTAGAAATAACCCTTGAAAACAAGGGTAATCATATAATTTACCGTCACGCTTTGAGACAACATTTGTTAGTAGGCGAGAAGGTATTGCTTTGATCGGTATAATTTTGCCGTCGCTGTTATAGTAAATGGGAGTAAAGCCTAGTTTTTGAGTATCATAGTATGAAAATTGATACGATAACTGTCTTTCATACTTTCCCGAGTCAATTAAATAATAAAAGAACTCACATAGTGCATGCACAAGTGAGTGAATTGCAGCAAAACACCGAGAGGGAAAGATTTTCTTATTCGTTCCCTTATTGTTTTTTTTGCTGAGAGGAAAATCAAGTTTTGAAATAGGGTTAATGAAACCGGATGTATACTCATTTCCTTTTTGCTCTTCGAGCCACTCAAAAAATAAAGAAATTGATTTTAAGTTATTGTAATACGATGATTCACCATTATTACCTTTGATGCTAGTTAATAATGATGGGATATTTCCACCAAAATCTTGGTTTCCGTCAATAAAAATTCGATTAAAACCTATAGGACAGGAAGGTACCGCTTTATCTCCAGCAGATTGAAATAAATCTACAAATAAATATTTATTAAGTAGGCCAAGCGCCCTTGTATCATTGCGTTCAGTAGACATAAAGTTTCTACTTCGATATTTCAAATATGCTCTTTGCAGCTCAATCCAAGTCGAAGCTTTTTCATTGTTATCATTTTTTAGTAAATCATCGATGTTATGAATTGTGAGAGAGCGATTAGTATTTAATAAAAAGCTAATTCTATCTATATCAAAGTTACATCGTTCAGGTGCATATCGATATAAAGTTGTTAATACATGATGAAACGGTAGACTATAATGCGGTGAATGATATGCAGAATCATCGATTTTCTTTTGATACATAGCTTTTGAAAACGCGATTACCTCATCAATATCGATATCTTCAATTGTATACCATGTCGACGCGATGAAAATCTTATATGCATAATCTCGACAGTAAGTATTATCACTATCTGGTAAATATTCAGATAAGTCATCAATTTTTGAAGATTTATTCATAAAGCAATTTCTGAAAAGCGCTAATAGCTCTGGATAGATCTCTATTGCATGCTCAAACCAAATACGGTTTTTACTTGATTTTGGGAATGCGTATGAAGTAGGTAATAAAATAGCTTTTCTAGCATAAAGCGCATAAAAGAAAACTCTCAGCCCAGACTTAATCGGCTTAAAAAAAGCTTTGGTAAATGCAGCTTGATTACTATTAGGAATATAAGGCAAGAACTTTCTAAAACTATTTAACGAGGTTGAGTCTTGAGGCTCATCACTTATAGCAAATACATCATGCAGCCATTGCTCAGTAAATAGCTCTGAGTTCAACTCGTGGTTGTGGTAAAATTTGTAAATTGCACATCTGCTGTTAGTCTTCGTCGTAATAGAACTAGCAGAAACTTTCAGATCCCCCCGTATAACATTGAAAGTATCTCTAAAAGCTAAATGAATAGCATCTGATAACTCTTTATTAGATAAAAGTAAAATTAACTCATTAGTAGCATTAAACATTTACAGTCTCCTTATTATTTTTTTTGGGTAGGAGCTTTTCTAGTTTTTTTAATTCTTTTTCATGATATTTAATTCTGATTTCATGAATATTAATTTTTTCTCTCGAAAACATTTCTTCATTCGCATAAGCAATTTGGGCTAACAATAGATCCTGATCTGCTTTGGCATATATTTCGGTTGATTTAATTGAAGCATGGCCCATTAAAATTTTTACATAAGATATATTTAAGCCATAGTCACCTTGCGGCAGTGGAAGATAATTCAAAGTATATACACCGTAGCTATGTCTAAGAGAGTGAATTGAAATACCTTCAATATTTCCATCACAAGAGACACTAGCGTGCTTTTTAAATTGTTTTTCTCGACTACTGCGATCTGATAAGAAATAAGGTTTTCCCGTCTTTTGGTTTTGGAAAATAAATTTATGGGGCATCATATTATTTCTTTCATATCTGAGGTACTTCTCAAGATTTTTAAAAAAGATCGACTTAAAGGGTTCAATTAAAAATGTCATTTTCGTTTGTCTACCTTTCCAGCAAAGTTGCTCGGCTTCTTTTTCTGAAAGCCCTTTTAGCCTGCTCTTATCTGCCCAAGGACTGTTTAGCTCAACTTCATAATTCATTTGATTGATATCTGATATTGTGAGCTGAAGACACTCGTGGACTCGACAACCTGAGGCTGCTAAGAATGCATATATAGTCTTATCTCTGTAACTCGTAGCAGCATCAATAAGCTTTGCGATACAATCAAGAGGAAAGTGTCTGACATTTTTTCTCGACCGGTCTACGACACGCTTTAGAATACCAAGCCTGACTTTTTTAAGGTTATCAGGGCTTTTAGCTATTACACCTCCGAGCAAACTATTTTCCTTTACTTTTTTTGCTTCAAAAGTAGTGACATCACGATATTGAATTTTGAGTATTCTGCTGATTTTTGGGTTTTCGAATGACTCTATTTTTAATTCGTAGTATTGAATAAAACTCGTTAATGCTGCATTTATAACTGAAATCGAAGAATACGCTGTATTTTTATTCTTTTTATTTTCTATAGCAATTTTTTTAGCCAGTGCAATATCTGAATCAACACCGAAAGTCAGGTATGAATTATATGAATATATAATATCTTCAATAATAGAATCTGTTATGATTCTCTTTACTGACTCTATTTCATAAGCACGATGTAAATAGTTAAGAAAGCGTAATATATGCTCAAGATAAACTTTAATTGTACTTGATGAATAACCTCGACTTTTTAAATCACGAGCATACAAAGCAATTGAAGGATAAACAGTACCACTTTCATCTGTCACAACAGCATCCAGTTTATTTCCAATAAAATAAAATTTTTTACGAAGCATTCTAATTTCTACTCAACACAGAAGACAAAAAGAAATATAACAGCAACTTTTAAATTTACAACCCTTTGATTAAAAAGAATATTTATGACAAAAAAAGATATTTTCAGATTTTTTAAAGAAGTTAATTAATACAAAATTAAGATATAAAACAAAACAACTGCTTATAAAGTAATTTAGTTAACTTAGATGAAAAGGTAAGTGAGATTAGAGTAAAAAAATTCTCGAAATTATTTTAATGAGTAGCCAATTAAGAGAGTATTTTCATGTTATTGATCAGATTTTTTATAGTTTAAAATGATAATTATAGATTGGGAGGGGGGGAGAAGGTATTAAAAATTAAGAACTCTCTTCTCAATTCATAACATTGAAAAGGTAAGCAAATTAGCTCACCATTATTGTTTGTGAAGATACAGTTAGACAAACCCGCTTTTGAACAAGAGGAAGTTGGCTCACCGACCATTCATCATTTCTCCAACCTTAATAAATGCCGAAAGATTGATTCGTAACGTCTGCTAACCTGAGAAGCGGAACTTAACATCCCGAGTAGCTTCGCCTTGTTTTCAGGTTTTAGGCGTCCTTCGATGTACTCGACGTATAACTCGTGGATCGCTTCATGGTGCTTATTTTGGACATGTAAGCCTTTATCGTTAATTGCGACGCCTGTCACTAGCTTGGTCTTTTCCGGAGGTCGAGAAAACTCTTTATGATACTGATAACCGTAACTGTGTATTAGCTTCTTAACCTCCCATATAAAAGCCCCTGAGACAGTATTCCCTGAAAAGGTTAAGTCGTCCACATAGACCGTAAAGGTTATCTGATTAGTAGCGGACAACTCGCCTATTTTTTCGAACATCGGCAAAGACGAAAAGAACGCTAAGATCTGACTTAAAGGGCTCCCCGTTGGGATATGGTCATTAACACATGCTAGATTTGTAACTATTTTTGATACGTCAGGTGAACAGAATAAACAGGACCTGAAAAATTGATAGACGGCTTCTCGGTTCGTTGACAGGTAATATTTCTTAATATCGAGTTTGACTAGCGCGGAGCCTTCTTCGTGGGCCATGGCATTCGTTATATGAGATCTTTTCTTGACCCCTGAGTGTAGGTATTCAGGAGTTTCAATTCGCTTTAAGAGGTTAAATAGCCTCTTGTGGACCTGCTCTAAGGTTGACTTCGGGACTTGTACTTCTCGGCTTTTACCATTCTTTTGAATAGTGAATATTCGGAAGTTATTTTCGTTTTCGGATAAGCTCCGTAAGGTTTTAAGGTCCATACCGAGTAACTCGGCTAACTTCTTTTTTGCCTGTAATCTATATAAGGGTGATTGTTCTTTGGGATAACGGTTCCGTGTTCTCAGTTTTTATTCCTCCAACGATATAGTTATCTAGAGGTCCCGAGCCATCCCCCTCGAAGAGCCACTCCAAAAAGTTGCCTATCGGGTCCTCAACCCACCTATAAAATCTATAGAAAGCCAAGAGTTTAGTAAGCCATTTACATGGCTTGACTAGATGTTTAAGGACTTTACGTCGCTTCATTCGGGTCTGTTCTTCTTTACTTGGGTCGTCTATATCTGACATAACTTTATCCTCATGGTTACCGGGGCGATTGCCACCGTCTCACGCGTAACTTAAGGACGGGAGAAAAGAACAGTTTTTATCCTCTAGATTCCAAGACCGTTCGTTTCTCACCGAACGGCCTGCACGTCATTCATTGATACATGTCATACGAATACGAATACGAAGACACGAAGAACGGATGAGCGCGCAAAGGGTTAGGGTTTTATCCCCACGGAAACTAACGCTTCCCAATAGTATGAGATTATTCCCGCATTCCAAGTAGTATCATTATGAGGGCGTTTATTTATTAATCAATACAAAGGAGTTAAATTTCTTTAACTTTTTTGTGCTCTATCTCATGTTTGGACAAAATGTATGGTACGCCCCGTTTTGCAAGTTAATAACTAAAAATAACGGAGATGGTTTGCGCTAATGTATTCAGAGTCTATTAGAGACTTTCATTAGTCCCAGCTCTACGATGAGATCTGCGCCAGATTGTCCTCAAAAATGAGAAAGTACTTTATCTTACTGAAATGTCCACACTGAAATGTCCACAAGGTCTTCAATCTGGTGGTCTAACCGTTTTGTCATCATTAATTATCATATGCAAACTGACTTAAACTCTAATTTCAAAGGGCTTCTTCTTGGTCATTACAGACCAAGCTATTCTTGCTATTTTATTTGCTAAAGCAACAAGTGCGACATTAAATGGCTTTCGACATTTTAAATCTATCAACCATGTTCCAAAGAACTTTTCCGCTGTTTTATCCCGCCACATAACGGCACGAGCAGCGTGAATAAATAACTCTCTCAGTTCCTTATTCCCTCGCTTGGAAATACCTAACATTCTAGGTTTACCGCCCGTTGAGTATTGAAATGGAACTAACCCTAGCCAAGCGGCAAAATTACGTCCATTATCAAAATCCTGTGGACTACCAACTGCTGATATACAGCATGATGCAGTCATAGGTCTAACACCTGGAATTGTTTGTAATAACTTAGCTATATCGTTTTCTTTATTTAACGCTAATAACTTATCTTCTTGAGCTTTAATCCACACATTTAGTTGATTGTAATATTCATATTGAGTTGTTAGCTCTGCAATCAATAGCG
>NZ_JACDWV010000095.1:0-328 GCF_016464105.1 Pseudoalteromonas sp. bablab_jr010
ACATAGCAGCTGCTACACTATCATCGGCGCTGTTTCGTTTCACTACTGAGTTCGGCATGGGGTCAGGTGGGTCCAAAACGCTATTGTCACCAAGCAAATTTGGTTCGTTAATCGCCTTGGCAATTAACTAAAATCTGGAATTCTGATATCAAGTAAATGTCTACTTTAGTAACTTAACTTCTGTTCTTTACGCTGTCATAAAACGCGTTTGGCGTTGTATGGTTAAGCCTCACGGGTAATTAGTACAGGTTAGCTTAATGGCTCACACCACTTCCACATCCTGCCTATCAACGTTGTAGTCTTCAACGGCCCTTCAGAGACTTTAAAA
>NZ_JACDWV010000096.1:0-586 GCF_016464105.1 Pseudoalteromonas sp. bablab_jr010
TCGCGAGCAACCTGCTGAGCAGCAGCAGAATCAAACGCTTTAATCCAGCTAAATTCCTCGAATGGCTTAATTTCCTTGAGGAGAGAAGCCATATCTTTGTAAAACAGGAATGTTTTATCGTATTCATATCGACGCATATTTTCAGACAACAACAGATTCCAAATGCCACGCGCTATCGCACCAAACTCAATGAGCTTAACTTCTTGTTCTGGCGTAGGGTTTAGCCTGTAGTTGTATCTGAGCGTCTTTTTCATATACTGTATAGACTACTGTATAAGGCCAAGTTGTCAAGATGGAATATGAAACTAAATCTCACTGCAAATATCTAATTTCGCTTCATTTAATTTTGGTGGTTAAGTACAGAAAACCTCTGCTAAACGGAAGGCAGGGTGAGTTTGTAAAGAAAACGGTTTTCGATGTTTCTCTATCATCTGACTTTAGGATCGAAGAGGTTGAGATAGACAAAGATCACATTCATATGCTGATTACAATCGGCACTCGATATTCAGTAGGCCAGCACGCAAGGAGGATTAAGCAAGCCACAACCGCTAAAATCTGGAAATCATTTCCTTATCTGAAAAACCAA
>NZ_JACDWV010000097.1:0-1241 GCF_016464105.1 Pseudoalteromonas sp. bablab_jr010
AATCCGCAGCTTCGGTGCATAGTTTAGCCCCGTTACATCTTCCGCGCAGACCGACTCGACCAGTGAGCTATTACGCTTTCTTTAAAGGATGGCTGCTTCTAAGCCAACCTCCTGGCTGTCTGGGCCTTTCCACATCGTTTCCCACTTAACTATGACTTTGGGACCTTAGCTGGCGGTCTGGGTTGTTTCCCTCTTCACGACGGACGTTAGCACCCGCCGTGTGTCTCCCGGATAGTACTTTACGGTATTCGGAGTTTGCAAAGGGTTGGTAAGTCGGGATGACCCCCTAGCCTTAACAGTGCTCTACCCCCGTAAGTATTCGTCCGAGGCTCTACCTAAATAGATTTCGGGGAGAACCAGCTATCTCCCGGTTTGATTAGCCTTTCACTCCTAGCCACAGGTCATCCCCTAACTTTTCAACGTTAGTGGGTTCGGTCCTCCAGTTGATGTTACTCAACCTTCAACCTGCCCATGGCTAGATCACCGGGTTTCGGGTCTATACCTTGCAACTCAACGCCCAGTTAAGACTCGGTTTCCCTACGGCTACCCTAATCGGTTAACCTCGCTACAAAATATAAGTCGCTGACCCATTATACAAAAGGTACGCAGTCACCCTCGAAGGGCTCCTACTGCTTGTACGTACACGGTTTCAGGTTCTATTTCACTCCCCTCACAGGGGTTCTTTTCGCCTTTCCCTCACGGTACTGGTTCACTATCGGTCAGTTGGGAGTATTTAGCCTTAGATGATGGTCCACCTATATTCAGTCAAAGTTTCACGTGCTCCGACCTACTCGATTTCACTTAAGATGCATTTTCGTGTACGGGACTATCACCCTGTATCGTCAAACTTTCCAGAATGTTCCACTAACACATAATAAGCTTAAGGGCTGGTCCGGTTTCGCTCGCCGCTACTTCCGGAATCTCGGTTGATTTCTGTTCCTACGGGTACTTAGATGTTTCAGTTCTCCGCGTTCGCCTCTTACACCTATGTATTCAGTGTAAGATACCTGCAAGCAGGTGGGTTTCCCCATTCGGAAATCCTAGTCTCAAGCGCTTTTTACTAGCTTGACTAGGCTTATCGCAAGTTAATACGTCCTTCATCGCCTCCAACTGCCAAGGCATCCACCGTGTACGCTTAGTCACTTAACCATACAACCCAAACGGGTCTTTGTTAGTGACAGCTGTTAACTTCGCCAGAAGTTAATTCATCAAATAATGATGAGAATACTAAAGTAGATACC
>NZ_JACDWV010000011.1:0-386 GCF_016464105.1 Pseudoalteromonas sp. bablab_jr010
ATCCACCGTGTACGCTTAGTCACTTAACCATACAACCCAAACGGGTCTTTGTTAGTGACAGCTGTTAACTTCGCCAGAAGTTAATTCATCAAATAATGATGAGAATACTAAAGTAGATACCGATTAATCATTGCTGATTAATGGCATATTTTTACTTTTGAAAACTCTTTATAGATACAAGTATCTATAAGAATTTTAATATCAGCTTTCCAAATTTTTAAAGAGCATATTAATTAGTTAAACCAAAGCGGTTTAGCTAACTAACAATCATCTGTGTGGACACTACGAACAAATAAGTTCTAAATCGTATAAGGAGGTGATCCAGCCCCAGGTTCCCCTAGGGCTACCTTGTTACGACTTCACCCCAGTCATGAATCACTCCGTGG
>NZ_JACDWV010000098.1:0-12742 GCF_016464105.1 Pseudoalteromonas sp. bablab_jr010
CGAAGGAGTCAAAGCAACCTAAATTACTAGCTCGTTTTATTGGTGGCATGAGTAAGTATAAATCAAAGGGAATACCTTTTGAGTTAAAGTCATACCTGCTACTTGTGGAGCAAACTGGGCGTTGTATCAGCGCGGATAAGCTGGGATATATAGAGCATCATTTACCTCCTATTCTTGAAAGACTGAATTTCGAAGCTGAAAACTGGTTAACGCTAACAACTCAGTTTGAAAACTTATTTCATGGAGCTGCAGGTCGAGTGGGTGCTATTGAAAGTTATTGTATTAAAACAGCTCGCAAGCGACGAAGTAACATTACAAATAGCCGAATTTTATTAGCGAGTTAAGTTTCTAGGTTTATTTTAACGTGATTTCAAATCGCTAGTATCTTCACGCTTTAAATTTAATTGTTTGAAATAATTAGCCCTAGAAGGCTAAAGTCAAAGCTCTATTCTCTCTGAAGCACACTAGCTAAACATAAATACAGAATAAGTTTAGTAATTTTTTTGACTCAACCTTTATATTTTTAAATCACTGCCTTCAGATTTTAAAAATACAATAGTTGTTGGTTTTAAATGACTGTCCCTTTAAAAAGGCTTTACGAACTCTGAAGTGATCTCTGGTAAAAAATCTATAGGTATAAATTATTAACCTTGAATGGTGTGGTGTAGTTTAGACTTTAGTTTTTATCAACTTGGCGTTTTTTTGGTTACATACTGTTGAACTTAGAGATAGTATGTCGGTCCGAACAGTACCTATAAAATCATTATTGAAAACTACAGTAGAGGATAATGGAAATATCCGATACTATTGTTCACATAGTTAACAAAAAAGACATATAAAAATGGGAGTTTTATGCAGTTAGTCGATTTAAATCCACATGATCCTGAAGTAGTAAGCGTGTTTTCTGATATAGACCGACTCATAAACTCACTATACCCTGTTGCTACCGCTCAATCTTTAAGTGTTGAAGAGCTAGCTGAGCCTAATGTTTATGCTATAGGCTTAAAAAATGAAGATGGTATCGTTGCATGCGGCGCAATCGTTATGCAAGAAGGCAACCCTCCTTATGGTGAAATCCGCCGCTTATATGTAAAACCAAGCTACCGTGGTAAAGGGTTATCACGTCGAATTATGCAGATATTATTACATCAAGCTGGTGAGCAACTAATACCGCTTATTCGTCTTGAAACAGGTCCTAAACAAACAGAGTCAATTAGCTTATATGAAAACTTAGGTTTTAATCGTTGTGGTCCGTTTGGTAATTACAACGAAAATCCACAAAGTTTGTTTATGGAGCTTGGGCTAAATCAGTAATTTAGGTGGTAAGCTATGTTTTAGTGAGGTCATCTTTATTTATAAATTCACCTTACAACTATTGGGCTTTGTTACGCTCTTTCTGATTGCTGCTTGTGGTGATAGTTCACAGGTATCCATTACTTCTCAGAGTAGGCAACCAGACCTTATTATTAATAGTACTAAGCTCTATTTAAACTCATGCTACAGTCTTTCTGGTGTCTTCAACCATAATGGCACTATAAAAACAAAAGTTATTCTTATATTTCCTACTCGTCCTTTAAGTATTTGCGCTGATAAGCAATCGCAGCTGAATTTTGATGGCACCTATCTCACTATAAGAATTTGCCGCACCTCTTTTGGCGCAGGAGGTTGCGGGGTTGAAAAATATCGCACAAAAGACTTCGAAAACTGGCAAGAGTACATAGGTATTACTTGGCATGATAACGAGCAATATGAAGCGTGGAGATGGTTAGGGTCAAATTCTTCAGCCGCTGATGAAATCACAAAAGTAATACCAGCCCATTAAAATCAATATGAAAAGGTAATTTACCAGTACATATATTCTACAGTGACTGTCCCTTTAAATGTGATCCTATTAAATACTATTTTCAGTGACTGTCCCTTGAAATATGGTTTAAAAACATTTAGGGATGTTGATTAGCTTTTCACATCAAAAATCACTCGTTACGAGTAAAAATTCTTGTTGGACTTGAGTCACTATTTTTCTTTTAATGCGCGGCAACAACCCTTGCCGATTTCGGCATTACTAAAATAAAAGAGAAAGATAGATGAAAGAAACAACATCACTAGAACAAGCTCGCACGAGTTACAATGTTCGTCATTGGAGCCAAGGTTTCTTTGGTATTAATGATCAAG
The DNA here is from genome assembly GCF_016464105.1 of Pseudoalteromonas sp. bablab_jr010. Classification (NCBI taxonomy): domain Bacteria; kingdom Pseudomonadati; phylum Pseudomonadota; class Gammaproteobacteria; order Alteromonadales; family Pseudoalteromonadaceae; genus Pseudoalteromonas; species Pseudoalteromonas sp. bablab_jr010. Next base: position 2,173 of record NZ_JACDWV010000098.1, read on the forward strand.
GTGATGTGTATGTTGCGCCAAAGGCCCATGCCCCAGAGCAAACCATTGCACTAATTGATATCGCACAGCAGTTACAAGACAAAGGCTTAAGCTTGCCTGCGTTGGTTCGTTTTCCACAAATTTTACATCATCGTGTACATAGCTTATGTCAGGCATTTAACACGGCGATTGAAAATTATGGTTATCCGAAAGACTATTTGCTTGTTTACCCAATTAAAGTAAACCAACAGCGTGAAGTTGTTGAAGAAATTGTTGCAAGCCAAGCTGATATTGAAAAGAAACAATTGGGCCTAGAAGCGGGCAGTAAACCTGAGCTATTAACTGTATTAGCAATGGCAGAAAAAACCAGTGCTGTCATTGTGTGTAATGGCTACAAAGACCAAGAATACATTCGTTTAGCATTGATTGGCGAAAAGCTAGGCCACAAGGTTTACATTGTTCTTGAAAAACTGTCTGAGCTAGACATGGTGCTTAGCCAAGCAAAAGAGTTAAACGTAAAGCCACGCATTGGTATTCGTGTACGTTTAGCGTCGCAAGGTAAGGGCAAGTGGCAAGCAAGTGGTGGCGAAAAATCAAAATTTGGTTTGTCGGCATCGCAAGTACTCAGTGTGGTCAATCGCTTAAAAGCGTCTGATCAACTTGATCTGATCCAACTTGTACACTTTCACCTTGGCTCGCAAATGGCAAACATCCGCGATGTTCGTTTAGGTGTGAGTGAAGCTGCGCGTTTTTACTGTGAGTTACGTAAATTAGGTGCACAAATCGATTGCTTAGATGTGGGTGGCGGTTTAGCGGTAGATTATGACGGTACTCGTAGCCAGTCACATAACTCAATGAACTACAGCCTAAGTGAATACGCTAATAACATCGTATACACCATTGGTGATACCTGTAAGTTATATGAGCAGCCAATGCCGCGCATTATTTCTGAGTCAGGTCGTGCGTTAACAGCGCACCATGCTGTATTGATTTCGAATGTTATCGGCACCGAAAGCTATGTACCTGAAGACATTCAAGCGCCAGCCGCTGATGCACCACTATTATTAAAAAACATGTGGACATCATGGCAGCAGTTAAGTGATGACAATGACGACCGTGCATTAATCGAAATCTATCACGATAGCCAAGGCGATTTAGCCGAAGCACATAATCAGTTTGCACTTGGTTTGTTAGATTTAACAGAGCGAGCATGGGCGGAGCAAGTTAACTTACGTGTATGTTATGAACTTAACAAACATATGGATAACAAAAACCGTTTTCATCGCCCGATTATTGATGAATTAAATGCGCGTTTAGCAGATAAGTTTTTTGTGAACTTTTCATTGTTCCAGTCATTACCGGATGCATGGGGTATTGACCAAGTGTTTCCTGTTCTACCGCTAAGTGGTTTAACAGAAGCACCACAAAAACGCGCCGTGTTACTTGATATTACCTGCGATTCAGACGGTGCTATGGAGCACTATGTAGACGGTCAAGGTATTGAAAGCACATTACCTGTGCCAGCATTTAGCGAAGAAAAACCTTACTTAATGGGCTTTTTCTTAGTGGGTGCTTATCAGGAGATTTTAGGTGATATGCATAACTTATTTGGCGACACACACAGTGCAATTATAAAAATGGATGAGCAAGGTCAAGCGCAAATCACTGAAGTTAACGAAGGTGATACCGTTGCAGACATGATGCGTTACGTACATTTAGATGTAGAAAGCTTCCAGCAGTCTTACGCCCAGCTGGTGGCAGCTAAATTGCCAGAAACTGAGCAGCAAAGCGTATTAGATGAGCTGCAAACTGGCTTAAATGGTTACACTTATTTAGAAGAGTTATAAGCAATGTCGACATTGTTTGACCACACAGATCATTCATTATATTCAAACGGCATGACGTTTTTACGTCAGCCGATGGTGCAAAACATCACTGCAATCGATGCGGATGTAGTGGTGCTAGGTTTACCCTTTGATTTGGCGACCTCAGGTCGCCCTGGTGCACGTTTAGGGCCTGACGCAATTCGTCGAGCTTCAGTGCACCTGGCATGGGAAGAAACCAAGTACCCATGGACGTTTCCGTTGTTTGAGCGTTTAAAATTAGCTGATGCGGGTGATTTTACTTACCCAGTAGGCGACCCAGAATATTTTACCGCGCAGTTAGAATTAGCCGCTGAGCAAATTCTTCGTCAAGGTAAAACATTATTAGGTTTAGGTGGCGACCACTTTGTGACTTTGCCGCTACTGCGTGCCCATGCTAAGCAATATGGTAAGATGGCATTAGTGCATTTTGATGCCCATACAGATACTTACAGCAATGGCTCTCGCTATGATCACGGTACCATGTTTTATCATGCGCCGATGGAAGGGCTTATTGATGTTGATCACAGTATTCAAATCGGTATTCGTACTGATTTTGATCAAAGCAAACATGAGTTTGCAGTGATTGATGCAATGGCAGCTAATGATTTGCCTGCACAAGATATCGCAGAGCAAATTAAAGCACGTGTGGGTGACTTACCTGTGTATCTAACCTTTGATATTGACTGCCTTGATCCCGCATTCGCTCCAGGGACAGGCACTCCAGTATGTGGTGGCTTAACCAGCGATAAAGTACTCAAAGTACTTCGTGCATTGAAAGGCATTAATATGGTCGGTATGGATGTGGTTGAAGTATCTCCATCCTATGACCAAAGTGAACTAACAGCGATTGCTGCAGCGACCATTGCCAATGAGTTATTACACTTATGGACTTTGAAGCATAAATACTAAATGAGAGAGACAAAGAGCGCCATTAGGCGCTCTTTTTTTTGATATTAGATTAAGCAATTAAGCAATTAAGCAATTAAGCGCTTCGAACATCAACCTTTAATTTAAGCTTTTGCCCAGGTTGAATGTATTTTTGCCCAGCTAATGAATTCCATTTAATAATATCTTCTACAGACACATTAAACTTAGCAGCAATGCGCGCTAACGAGTCACCACGACGAACTTTATAGGTAATGGTGCGCTCTTTGATTTGTGTAGCAGCAAGTTGCGACTTTTCCTGTTTATACACAGTTAGCTTTTGACCAACACGCAGTACCGCGTCTTTTTTCAGCTTATTCCATGTTGCAAGTTCAGCTATGGTGACATCGTACTCACGGCTGATATCCCACAGTGTATCGCCACTGGCCACTTTATGGCTAAGTTTTTTACGTGTTGCTTTATTAGCTGCCATACGCACTGACTTTGGTAAATGCTGGCTATTAATCTCACCATCGCTTAGTGGCACAAGTAATTGCTGACCAACACGAATAGTATTCGATGAAAGCTTATTCAGTGTTTTAATCGCGTTTGTGCTTGTCGAAAACTTCTTCGCAATCACAGATAAACTGTCACCGCGCGCAACAATATATTGCTGCCAGCGTAGGCGGTCTTTTTGCTCTGTTTTAGCTAGCTTGTCAGTAAACGCTTCAACTTTATCAGACGGTAATAATAAAAAGTGTGGGCCATTAGGATCCGTCGCCCAGCGATTGAAGCCAGGGTTTAAACGATAAAGCTCTGTTAAGCTAATGCCTGCCATGTCAGCGGCAAGTGCTAAGTCAATTTGGCTCCCTACATTAACTGCTTCAACGACTTGAGCATTAATTATTGGCTGCCACTTAACACCAAATTCGTCACTGCGTTTTACCAGATCAGACAGCGCTAACAGCTTAGGTACGTAGGCAGTGGTCTCTCTTGGTAAATCAAGTGACCAAAAATCCGTTGGTAAATGCTTTTTACGGTTCTTTTTAATGGCACGCAGTAAACGACCTTCACCTGAGTTATAGGCTGCAATGGCATTTAGCCAATCGCCTTCTAAGGTTTTGTGTAAATATGATAAATAATCTAGCGCTGCACGGGTCGATTGCACAATGTCACGGCGACCGTCATACCACCAGTTTTGTTTTAAATCGAAACGCTCACCGGTTTGTGGCATAAATTGCCAAATGCCAGAAGCACTGCGATGTGAATAACCAAATGGATCAAACGCACTTTCCACAATAGGTAAAAGTGCGATTTCGATTGGCATCTGACGCTTTTCGACTTCTTCTACAATAAAGTATAAGTAAGGCTCAGCTCGCTTAGAGATACGATCTAAATAGGCCTGATGACGCGCATAATAGTTACGCTCAGCAACAACTGGGCGGTTTTGTGGCACATCAATCGAAAGCTGATAGCGAATACGTTCCCATACATCATCAAATACAGGAGGCGGCTCATCAATATCGGTTAATTGTTGATATTGAGCGTTGATCATCAATGCATCATTGATATCGCTCGGACTTGCGCCGTCTAATTGTTGCTCAACATTATTGCTCGCAACATCTGTACTTGCTGAATCAGAAGCTGTCAATTGACAGCCACTTAAAATCAGCGCAAGTGATAAAACTAAAGGAGACTTATACATATATACCCATACATCAGGTAAAAAAACTCGGCGAATATTACCTGCTCTGAGAACATATTGCCACTTTATGACCAGTTTATGTCAGCTTATTATTGCAAGATGCTGATCTAAATATACAAAATTGTAACTACCGGCGTTTACGTTTTTTAAAAGTTATCTTTCCAGGCTCTGAGACCTGCAAAGCGTTGCCAAGGTTCATTCAGATCCAAATTAATTTTTAGCTCATCAGGCAGCTCATCAGTGATTGTTGCTATATTGCTACGTAAAAATGGATTTATTTGTTTTTCCACGCCTAACTGGGTTGGCAAGCTTATTTCGTCTTTGGCGCGCAGAGTATCAACTTCATCACTGTAGTTGAGAAGGTATTCGTTATTTGGCTCTACAGCTTTTGCGAAGGCTAAGTTGGCTTGCGTGTATTCATGGGTGCAGTAGATTTTACACTCATCTGGCAGGGCTCTTAGTTTACATAACGAGTGCCACATTTGTTCTGCGCTGCCTTCGAATAATCGTCCGCAGCCAGCACTGAATAAGGTGTCGCCAGTAAAACTTAATTCGTCGTTAATGTAACAAATATGGTCTAGGGTATGACCAGGTGTTGCAAGCACGGTAAAGGTGTAATCATACACAGTGACTTTATCCGCTTCTGATACGCCATGAGTAATACCTTTAAAAGGGCTATGTCTTGGCCCATAAACCGGAATATCACGAAATTCCTTAACCAGTGCAGCCACACCATCGGTATGATCATAATGGTGATGAGTAATCAAAATACCGCTAAGTGTTAAGTTATGCTCGCTCAGATAGTTTAAAACAGGCTCTGCTTGACCGGGGTCGACGACCCAGGCTGTTTGCTCAGCTTCATTGCTGATGCACCAGATGTAATTATCAGAAAAGGCTTTAATTGCTTTAACTTGCACCATGTTTAATTGCTCTATAAAGTGACAGTTAACACACAGTATAACGAGCTCAGAAAATGAAACCAGCCCTTAGTTTTCAAGAAGGTCCTAAGCCATACACTTGGCAGCAGTTCCCTCATGGTGACTATTTACGTGCTGAAATTGAACGTAAGCTAACGCCATGGCTGCCACGCATGTTTGGCTATCACATGCTCAAACTTGGTAATTTAAGTGGTGAGCTGGCAACCAGTGAAAGTCCTATAAAGCATCAAGTTTGTGTCGCAGAGCAGGGGTTATTTACCGGTGTTATTGCTGATGTAGACGAGCTACCTTTTTATGAGCACAGTGTTGATGCTTGCATATTGTCGCATTGCTTAGAATATCATTCTGATCCACACCACATCTTACGCGAAGCACATCGTACTTTAATTCCCGGTGGTTATCTGGTGATCACGGGCTTTAATCCGTTTAGCTTGTGTGGCTTGGCGCAGCTTTTACCTTTTAGTCGCCAAAAGTTACCTTGGACAGGACGCTTTTTTACGCCATCACGAGTAAAAGACTGGTTGAATCTATTAGGCTTTGAGATTATTTCGGACGAGCGATTTATCCATTCATCGCTTGCAAGAGGCAACCGTTTGTCACGTTTTGCGGCGTGGCGCAGTTTTGGCCAGCAATATTTAAAGCCAATGGGCAGTGTGTATATGCTGGTGGCTCGAAAACGTGTGGCCCCGCTGACACCAATTAAACCTAAATGGCATGCAAGGCCGCAATTTTCGCCAGTGAAAGGAGCAGGGCTCAGGCAAACATCAAAGCAGCACTGTGAGCGGGATAGCTAAATAGTGTTGTTGCGTACCTGTTTTGCTTGGGTACTGACCTGCACGAATATTTAATTGAATAGAAGGGTGCAACAGCTTTGGTACCGCTAAGGTTGCATCGCGGCCTTCCCGAGTCGCAATAAAGCTTTGTTTATCGCCTTTTAAATGAATGTTTTGCTCACGCTGCTCTTTCACTGTGGTTTTGTTCGCCAGCGGACGGCCATCTGGTTGATAGTCATGACACATCCAAAGTACCGTATCGTCAGGAAACGCTAAAATTCGCTGTAGTGAGTCATATAACTCACCGGCACTGCCTCCTGGGAAATCACAGCGGGCTGTGCCACTGTCTGGCATAAAGAAGGTGTCACCAACAAATACATTGCCATCAATGTGAAAACACACGCTGTCAGGGGTATGGCCCGGTGTGGCAATCACATCTACTGTGTAATCACCTAACTGAAATAGTGCTTTATCAGCAAATAACGCATCAAAAGGTTCACCATTACATGGTATATTAAGATTATAAAGTTGGCTAAAGTGCTGTTGCACTTGTGTGATCCCTTTACCCGTGCCGAGTTTACAAGGGTGTGTGTCTTGTAATTGCTGCTTTATGTAACTTGCTGCGGTGATATGGTCAGCATGGGCATGAGTTTCAAGTAGCCATTGCAATGTCAGCTGCTCAGTCTTTATGTAGCTGATGATCTCATTGGCTGTGATAAAACTTAACTCACCACTTGGCATATCAAAATCAGCTGGCGCATCAATTAGCAAGCACTGCTTAGTGCTTTCGCAACTGACTAAGTAGCAGAGAGTGGCGCTTTGTTGATGAAAAAAAGAGTGAATGCGCAGAGCCATAATGAATCCTTTATATTTCGTTATAGCCAAATCTTATAACATATAACAAAAATATAAAACGACCTGCGCCAAGTTTATTTCAAGGGGCTTTTAATTACCGTCGTAACCTGTGTCTTCAAGTAATTGATCGCTGCCAGCTGCTTCGCGGGCAAGATCGTCAACAATCTCATTGTATTTATTGCCGCTATGACCTTTTACCCAACGCCATTCTATGCTGTGTTGTTGGCAGGCAGCATCTAGTCGTTTCCATAAATCGACATTCTTAACTGGTTTTTTAGCCGCGGTTTTCCAGCCGCGCTTTTTCCAATTATCAACCCATGACTCAATACCTTGTTTCACATATTGGCTATCGGTTGTCAGAATGACATTACAAGAGCGGGTGAGGGTTTCAAGTGCAACGATAGCAGCGAGCATTTCCATCCGATTATTGGTTGTTAGGGTATAGCCTTGGCTTAATTGCTTTTCGTGACCGTTGTATCGCATCACGATGCCATACCCTCCAGGCCCTGGATTTCCTAAACATGATCCATCGGTGTAAATCTCTACGGTTTTCTGCACTGTTTTACCTTGATATTGTGTACAATAAAGTGAATATAGAAAGATACCAGAGTCAGGCTTAAGACGATATGGCACATAGACAAATAGTTTTAGATACAGAAACCACGGGTATTGACCCAAAGCAAGGCCACCGCATTATTGAAATCGGTTGTGTTGAACTTGTAAATCGCCGTCTTACTGGCAACAACTTTCATGTGTATATCAATCCACAACGTGAGATAGAAGAAGAAGCAATAGACGTACACGGTATCACCAATGAATTTTTGCGTGATAAACCCCTGTACCATCAAATTGCCCATGAGTTTTTAGAGTATATTCGTGGCGCTGAGCTTGTTATTCATAACGCAGCGTTCGATATCGGCCACATGGACAATGAGTTTGCATTGTTAAATCAAGGTTTTCCTAATACTGCCGATGTATGTAGTGTACTTGATACGTTAAAAATGGCGCGTGACTTGCACCCAGGTCAAAAGAATAACCTTGATGCACTTTGTCGTCGTTACGATATTGATAACTCAAAGCGTACTTTACACGGCGCATTACTGGATTCTGAGATCCTAGCCGATGTTTACCTGTCGATGACGGGTGGACAAGTAAAGCTGAACCTTAATCAAAATAAAGATGAAGGCTCAACCCAACAAACGGGTGGTATTCGCCGACTGAGTGCTGATAGAGCACCGCTTGTGGTATTAAGAGCAACAGAACAAGAGCACGCCGCTCACGAAGAACGTTTAGACTTGGTTGCAAAGGGTGGCCAATGCTTATGGCGTGCAGAATAAGGTAATAAAATGAGAAAACAGCTACTAGCAGGATTAGTGTGTTTAATTCCCTTCACGGGATTTGCCAACGAGCAAAATAAAATAACCCCATTAGAACGTGATGGGGTGCAAAATGAAATTCCCCTGCTAGAGAACCGTTTTCGTATCGATCACAAAATCGATAAAGTAACTTTACTCTTCTTTCGTAAGCGCGGTGCCCCTGCCGTTGTGTTAGTTCGCCCTGACGGCACTAAGTATTATGCAACTGACTCAGTTAAAAATGATGACCTCGACTGGTATGATGAATTGAGCTATGACTTGGTAACGATAAGCAACCCAATGCCAGGCCCCTGGCAAGTGGTCGGCAGTATCTTGCCTGATAGCCGTATTATGGTGCTGGGTGAAATAGAGCTTAATGTTGATCCACTCCCGCCCATGCTGTTTCGTGGCGAAACAGTAAAACTAACGGGCCGCGTATTAAATGACGGTGAGCCAATAGAAGTTGGTCAGTTTAGAGATGTGATCAGTTTGCACGTTGATTTTGTCAGCACTAATAATAGTGATTACGCAAACTTTGGTGCAGGTACGCAAAGTGTTACTGACTTTAAAGATGATGGCCGTGGCTTTGATGAGCGTCCGCTTGATGGTGTGTTTACCGGTGAGTTTAAACTGGTCTTTCCGGCAGGTGAGTGGCAGCCAGAGCTATATATAGAAACACCTATACTAAAGCGTACCGTGGTGCAAAAACCGATAGTCGTGCATGAGCCGCCTTTTGATTATGAAATAGCCCTTGCTGAGCAAGATGAAGATGACCACATTTTAACAATCACCTTAAACCCTGAAATCGTCAAACCAGAAACTGTGCTCATTCAAGGGAAAATTTATTACCCTAATAATGAAGAGCAAATGTTCTCTTTAGATGCTGATAAATCGCAAACACGGGAACTGGCCATTAAAAATTATGATTGGGGACGATACAGTGTTGAGCTCTCTGTATTTGGTAGCAACATAAATGACCGTGAATTTATGGCGACGTTACCGACGTATAAATTTGAAATTGAGCGACCAATTGAAGCTGTACCAGAAATTGTTCGCCCAGAAATTGATTTAGAAGCGCAAGCAGAGCAACAACGAATTATTGAAGAAGAACAAAAAGCGTCCACCATGCTGATGGTGACCTTAATTGTTGTTGGAAATTTAACCGTACTTTTATTAGGTTGGCTGGCAATTAGAATTTTTGTTCAGAAGAAACCGCTGAAATTTAAAATTTCATTACCGTTTTTAAAGAAAAAAAATCAAACCGAAAATGATGAGCAAGCAACGAATGAAAATGAAGTTGGCAAAAACGGCTCAAAAAATGATAAATCAGGTGAAATTTTAAACCTTTCGATGTCAGATGACTAAAAAACCTGTAAAAATACAAAAAACCCCTTGACGAACTAGAGGGTGATTCGTATTATTCACGCCGCTGTCAGGGGAGACTCAGTCAGCAACGAAAATGTGGAGTGGTAGTTCAGTTGGTTAGAATACCGGCCTGTCACGCCGGGGGTCGCGGGTTCGAGTCCCGTCCACTCCGCCAATTTTCGACAATTTGTAAGTATGCGCTGGAGTGGTAGTTCAGTTGGTTAGAATACCGGCCTGTCACGCCGGGGGTCGCGGGTTCGAGTCCCGTCCACTCCGCCAATTACTTACACAACTTATGGTTGTAAAACATTTTCCTTTGCGGAGTGGTAGTTCAGTTGGTTAGAATACCGGCCTGTCACGCCGGGGGTCGCGGGTTCGAGTCCCGTCCACTCCGCCAATAGGAAAAATAAATAGCATTAGATACTGCGGAGTGGTAGTTCAGTTGGTTAGAATACCGGCCTGTCACGCCGGGGGTCGCGGGTTCGAGTCCCGTCCACTCCGCCACTATTTAAACGCTATTTTATTACAAAATTTGTATCGCGGAGTGGTAGTTCAGTTGGTTAGAATACCGGCCTGTCACGCCGGGGGTCGCGGGTTCGAGTCCCGTCCACTCCGCCAACAAATTAAGTAATAACAATGATATCTCTGCGGAGTGGTAGTTCAGTTGGTTAGAATACCGGCCTGTCACGCCGGGGGTCGCGGGTTCGAGTCCCGTCCACTCCGCCATTTGATATCATAAACAAATTAAGTGCATTACCCCATGCACATACCACTGCGGAGTGGTAGTTCAGTTGGTTAGAATACCGGCCTGTCACGCCGGGGGTCGCGGGTTCGAGTCCCGTCCACTCCGCCATTTGATATCATAAACAAA
>NZ_JACDWV010000099.1:0-1541 GCF_016464105.1 Pseudoalteromonas sp. bablab_jr010
TGGGCTAGCGTATCAGTCATTGCTTTTGGTAGTTTGACGCGTAACTCACTTAGGTTAGAAATAACTTGTTGTACGCTTTCTTCGTCAAACTCTAGTGCTTTTGCTGCATCGTCAAATACGCCAAAGTAGTCAACAATACAGCCAAAGGTTTTATTAGGGTATAAACGGTTGGTACGACATATTGCTTGTAATAAGGTGTGGTCTTTGATCGACTTATCTAAATACATGGTTTGGCATATAGGTGAATCAAACCCGGTTAGCAGCTTTGCGGTAACAATAATAAATTTAAGCTCTGATTTTGCATCGTTAAATTCATCCACCAGCTTTTCTTGCTGGCTTTTGTCTACGCCCCATTTTTGCTTAAACTCATAGTCATCGTTCGCGCTGGTGGATATAACCACCTTGCTTGCCGCTTCATCAAAGTGCTTATCGAGCTCTTCTTTATATTGCACACAAGCATAACGGTCTGGTGTAACTATCATGGCTTTGAAACCATGTGGCTCCACTTTATCCATAAAGTGAATAGCAATGTCTTCAACTATTTTTTCTACACGCTCAGGAGATTTTAAAAACGCTGACATTTTTGCTGATTTTTGATTAAGCGCATCAGCTACTTCATCAGTTAGCGCAGCGCTTTCTTTAAAGTCTTTAAAGGCTTTATCGAGTGCTTCTTTATCTACATGCACATCTACCAAACGTGGCTCGAAGTGCAGTGGTAAGGTTGCTTCATCACGAATAGAGTCATGAAAGGTATAGCGGCTCATATAGCCGCCTTTATCTTCCTCAGCGCCAAAGGCCCAAAAGGTATTTTTATCGGCTTTGTTTACGGGCGTACCGGTTAAACCAAATAAAAAGGCATTAGGTAAAGCGGCGCGCATTTGGCGGCCCAAATCCCCTTCTTGGGTTCTGTGGGCTTCATCCACTAATACGATGATGTTTTCACGCTCATTCATATTAGGCTTGGCATCACGGAACTTGTGGATCATTGAGATAATAATTTTACGCGTATCTCGTTCTAGCATTTGTTGTAATTCTTTAATGCTATCGGTTGATTCTACATTAGCAACATCAGCAGCATTAAAAGTGCCGCTTATTTGCGTATCTAAATCGGTTCTATCAACCAGTACAATAACGGTGGGGCTTTTAAGCTGTGCAGCACGGCGAAGTTTTTGCGCGGCAAACACCATGAGTAATGATTTACCCGAGCCTTGAAAGTGCCAAATTAAGCCTTTTTTAACTTTACCCTCAATCACACGCTGAACAATTTTATTCGCGCCTTCATATTGCTGAAAACGCGGTATTACTTTAATGCGCTGCTTCTTTTTATTGGTAGTAAACAATGAAAAGTTACGCATTATATCGATCAAGCGCTCAGGGCTTAATAAATCGGTTAGCTCAGCTCCGACACCCGATAAACCAACAGCACGGGTTAACTGTGCATCTTCAACACGCCACGGAGCCCAAAACTCTAATGGGCAGCGTATTGCACCATAAAACAACTCACGTCCTTCGGTAGCAAACGACAAAATATTAGGCACAAA
>NZ_JACDWV010000100.1:0-39415 GCF_016464105.1 Pseudoalteromonas sp. bablab_jr010
AGATACCATTAATGGCGTATATATACCCAAGCCACCTCAAGATGCAGAATTCAGCGTTTCACAGGTGCTTAATATCAAGGCGTTACTTTGCAAGAATGGTGGCCCCTTTTAAGAAGTAACAACGATGAGAGTAAGTGCCTGTGAAACGCCCAGAGGGTTGGTTTAAAAGCGATTTATACTGCGTTATTGATTTTAACAATAGAACCACTATTATTTGCAATCAATGCCTTGCCTAAATCGCTTTTAATTCCAACTGAAACTCGCACCTTGAGGTGGTTTGGGTATAATTAATTTGGAGGTACCTTATGTCATTAAACGACTTCGACTTATTTCTCTCATCAATGGAAGACGTAAAACCTCTTAAACATGACACTGTTCAATTTGATTCTACGAAACAGGGCCCTTCTTTAGCGCAACAAGAAAAACGTAAAGCTGCTGAGTGCGATTTAGCAATTGATGAAAACTATTTACGTACTGAATTCGTTGAGCTATTAGATCCTCATGCCATATTGGCATTTAAAAAAGATGGCGTACAAGGCCAAGTATATAAAAATCTGCGCTTAGCTAAATATCAACTCGATGCCACGCTTGATTTGCATGGTCAGCCTCTTCAACGAGCGCGCAGTACGCTTTTTAATTTTATTGATGACTGCCATAAACGAAATATTCGTGTCGTACTAATTCGCCATGGTATTGGTATTAAAAATAAATCACAGCCGGGTATTTTAAAGAGCTATACCAATAAGTGGCTGCAAGAAATTCCAGCGGTTTTAGCCTTTCATAGCGCCCTTAAGCATCATGGTGGTAGCGGTGCGACGTATGTGATGATTAAAAAGTCAGACGAGAAGAAACACGAGAACAGAGAAATCCATTCAAAAAGAAGTTAATAGAATAAGTGATTGAAGTGCAGCATAAAAACATGCTGCACATATTAACTGTGATTGGTTGGTTATGATTGGCTTACTTCAATAGCCTGAGCTGGCTGCTCTGATGCATTCGCTTGATTAAACCACGCTGAAACACCAAGAACGATTACTGACACTACGACTAGACTAAATTTAGCTCCACCTTGATTAGATTTCATAACGCCTCTTTTTTGTTATTGTTTTTTTATTGAGCAACAACAGAATAGCAAAGTTACAGATGTTAACAAGGTGTATATTAAACTAATTTGTAATGTGTCAATAACCTTTTGTTCTATCAACCTGATTTATTAGATTTTCACCTTCAATTAATCTTTTGACATTACCCGCAATTTGCAGCGTCACAGTCTCTAAATCTGACAATGCAGCACAGTGAGGTGTTAAGGTCACCTTTTCATGAGACCAATAAGGATGCACCTTAGGTAAAGGCTCTTCGCTGAACACATCAAGGGTAGCGCTGCGTAATTGCTCACTATCAAGTGCTTCAAGCAAGTCTTCATCGACAACATGCTTGCCTCTGGCAACATTAATAAGCACCGCATGATTTTGCAATTTACTTAGCAGTGATTTGTTAATGATACCCTTAGTGTGTTGGTTAAGTGGCAGCAAGCACACGAGATAATCAATTTGACCAAGCATGTCATCTAACCCCTGCTGTTTGTAATAGGTACTTACTTCAGCATCGTGTTTTTCACTATTAGACCAAGCACTCACTTTAAAGCCATTTGCGAGTAAACGCTTAGCACTGGCTTTACCGAGTTCACCATAACCCAAAATACCCACATGTTGGTGTGAATACGCTCGCTTTGGCTTCCAAGTACTGGCTGATTGTTTTAAATAATATTCTTTGAGTCTCAGCTTGTGTGCCAACACATGGGTCAACACGTACTCTGCCATATCATTTGCAAGATTATCATCAACAATTCTAACAACGGGGACGTGCGCCGCTATCTTCGTTAAGTCGATGCTATCAACGCCAGCCCCAAATGAAGAAACCGCTTTTAAATTTGCCAGCTTAGGCCATAAGTCAGCAGGGGCATTCCAAGCCAGTACAAACTCTACAGCTTCGTAGTCGGTGCATTCAGACCAAAGCTGCACGTCAACCTCTGGTAATAACGCTTGTAATCGGGCAATTAATTGGCTGCAATCTCGGCCTGTTACAGCTACAAGTAAAATCATTGTCTTCTCCATTTTGCCTCGTACTCGAAGCGCTCTTTAAAAAGTCACACAACTGCAACCTAACTGTCACAGCGAACTCTTACCCTAACCTCATCGCTGAATGCGTTTATGTTTGAGGTTTGTATGATCAGTGTTGATAAAGTAATAGAAGCAAATTTACCACAGTTAGAAAATTCACCAAAAGTAAAAGGCTTAGTAAAGAAAGGTCTGGGTTATTTATTACATGAGCAAGAGTTTGTTGCCTTTGGTGATGCATACCCACATTTACAAGGACTTGAGTTTGTAGAGCAAGTACTTGATGAGCTAGACTTTGACACGCGCTACAAGCCAAAGCAAATGGAACATATTCCTAGTGAAGGTAATGTCGTTATTGTCGCTAACCACCCTATCGGCTCTCTTGATGCATTAGCGCTGATAAAAGTCTTATCAAGTGTGCGCCCCGACTTAAAAGTCGTTGCAAACCGCATGCTGATGTCAATCACTCCGATGCACTCGTTACTCCTTCCCGTTGATAACCTCTCTGGTACAAGTAAAAAGAAAGAACTTGCTAATATCCAAAAGCATTTAAAATCAGACGGTGCGTTATTAATCTTTCCTGCAGGTGAGGTGTCACGCTTAAGTCCAACGGGCATTAAAGACTGTAAATGGAATACTGGCTTTTTACGTATGGCAAAGAAAGCCAACGCACCTATTTTGCCAATTTACATTAAAGCGAAAAACAGCCCGTTATTCTACGGCACCTCAATGATCTACAAACCCTTAGCCAGTTTGTTATTAGTCAAAGAGATGTTTAAACAACGACAAAAATCATTAGAGTTTGAAATTGGCGCGTCCATCCCACCTGAGTCATATTTAATCGAGAATTTAAAAGATAAAGAAATAGCTCAGCTGATAAGAAAGCAGTTGTATCGACTTATCACAAAAAAACCTCTGCCGTTAAAAACGCAAACCCCTATTGCCAGTCCAGAAGCAACGAAAGACCTTAAAAAAGCCATTGAAGAGTGTGAGTTATTAGGTGAGACCTCTGATGGTATGAAAATTTACTTATATCAATACTGTGGTAGCTCACCAATTTTCCGTGAACTAGGACGACTACGTGAAATTGCGTTTCGGGCAGTCGGTGAAGGCAGTGGCAAACGCCGAGATATAGATAAATACGACATGGATTATCAACACCTTGTACTGTGGGATGCTAAACAACTTGAACTAGTTGGCGCATACCGACTTGCCTGCGCACAAGACATTATAGAAAAACATGGCCGCAAAGGTTTATATACTGACAGCCTATTTAGCTACAGCGATGATATGGCGCCGTATTTTGAAAAGGGCATTGAGCTCGGTCGCAGCTTTGTGCAACCCAAATACTGGGGTAGAAAGAGCCTAGACTATTTGTGGTTTGGCATTGGCGCATTTGTGAACCGGTACCCGCAATACCGCTATTTGTTTGGCGCAGTTAGCGTATCTAACGCGCTCCCCGAGCAAGCTAAATCGCTATTGGTTCACTATTACCAGCATTATTATGGTGCTAAAAAAGTGTTAGCTATCCCCAATAATGAATATCGCCATACCGAATCACAAAAAGAACAATGTGCTCAGTTATTTGCTGGGGATGATATTAAAGAAGATTTTGTTGAACTTAAGCATGTGCTTGCCAATATTGGTGCGCAAGTCCCAACCTTATTCAAACAATACACAGAGCTTTGCGAGCCAGGAGGCGTACAGTTTTTAAGTTTTAGCATCGACCCTGAGTTCAATAATTGCATTGATGGATTAGTGCTTGTCGACTTAGATAAAGTAAAAGCGAGTAAAGCCAAACGATACTTAGGGCAGCCACGCGAATAGTCGTTATAAAATAGCTTAAAAAAGTCGGCATATTCGCCGACTTTTTCTTTTTAATTAAAGATATTCCTAAGCGCAGCTAAGTATATTTTCTCAATAGTTTTTAAATCTGCGATAGGAACATGCTCATTAACTTGATGAATGGTATGGTTTCGCACGCCACATTCAATCACTTGCGTGTGCTCATTGGCAAAAAAGCGACCATCTGATGTGCCACCACTGGTACTAAGCATAGGGAAGCTGCCTGTTACTTCATGCACGGCTTGTTCAAGCTGCTGCAACAAGCAATTGCTCGCCTGATGCAAGGTATAAAATGATTCGCACGGACGCTCCCAAACAAGCGTTAGCCGCGAGGCTAAATCTGCCAATGCAAACTGAATTTCTTCTTTAACGTCTTTACTTTTGTAGCCATGACTATAACGTACGTTAAACGTGATCTCACATTGAGCAGGCACAAGATTATCGACCACATTGGCTATATTAATGCCGGTTACTTGCAGTGTTGTTGCCGAGCTTGTTTCATCTTTGTGCCAGCTAATTGCCGTTAAGCGCTTTACGACCTCTGCACTTAAATGTGCAGCGTTTATGGTGTTTTCTGGATAAGCAACATGCCCTGCTTTACCTTGAATAGATAATCGAGCAGACAAAGCGCCTCGCCTGCCATTTTTAATGGTATCACCCACATGCTGATGACTCGTCGGCTCGCCAACTAGGCAACCATCTAGCACAACACCTTGTTTGGCTAGACGCTCAGCAATTAATAAGGATCCGTATTCAGCTTCGCCCTCTTCATCTGAGGTTATTAACCAGTAAAATGTGCCGCGTTTATTGCTATTTTGCGCTAAAAAACGTTTTGTTGCGCAAAGCATCGCAGCAACACCGCCTTTCATATCTGCTGCGCCACGGCCATAGACACTGCCATCGACTATCTCGCCACTAAAAGGATCAACTCGCCAATCACCTTCTGCAGCAGGGACCACATCAATATGGCCAGAAAAAGCAACGATAGGGCCTTCACCAAAGGTGATTTTAGCAATTAAATTAGTAACATGATTAAAGCTAAATACCTCACAATCAAAGCCGAGCTGGCTTAAGTTACCTTCAAGCCAATCAATTGCACCTGCTTGAGCGGGCGTTACCGATTTAAATCGGAGCAAGGTTTGTAATGTTTCAACCACCTCAGATTGCACCGACTGGTGCGTTACTAACTCTGCATTTGATATCAAACTCATAATAACCCTAATCAGTTAGAAAGCTTAGGTTATTACAACGAGAGATTATGACCGCAGTGTGAAACTTAAATTAATGATTTCCTTCTTCAATAAGGGTTTCTTGAGTTACCTTGGCAATGTCTTTGTCTTCTTTGGTTAATTGTGTTCGTTGCCAACGACCAGCTGCGAACCAAAGATAAGTAATAATCGCCACAAGTACATTCGTAATAGCAAACGAATACCAAATTCCCTGCGGTCCAAGAGAGGTATGCTTAGACAAAATATACGCGGCAGGAAATTGAATAACACATTGTGAAAGCAGTGACACAACCATCGCATTTAGCATGTTGCCTGAAGCCCTAAATGCAGCGACTACACAAAGCTGCACGCCTATTCCGCCCCAAGTTAAGCACATAACCCGAATGAACTCTGCACCACCCGCTATCACAGACTCATCATCAGGAATGAAAAAAGCCACCAAGTATTCAGCAAACAGATAAGCAACAACACCCACTATTGTCAGGCCCAGCAGTCCCCAAAGTGAGGCTAATCGTGTTATTTGTGCTGCACGCTGTGGATTTCCCGCCCCCATGTTTTGACCAACCAAAGTCGAAACAGCCATTGAAAGACCCATTGCCGGGATCATCACCATTTGTAAAATATTAGATCCAACACCATAAGAGGCAATCGTGTGCGTACCAAAGCTAGCTACCAAAAACGACATAATAATTAAACCAAAGGCTCGCGCAGAGAGTTCAACCGAGCCAGGCGCTCCTAAAAAGAAGGCTTGCTTCATATACTGCCAGTCTGGTTTAAAACTAGAGAGTTTAAGTTGAATGCCGTGACGCCCTCGCAAAAACACCCATACCCCGATTGCAGCCGCTAAACTTTGCGTGATAAGTGTGGCTAATGCAGCGCCCATTACGCCAAAACCCGAAAAGTCACCAAAACCAAAAATCAGTAAGGGGTCAAGCACAAAATTGAGTAACACAGTACCGCTTACAATATAGAGCGGCACCTTTGTTTGCCCTATACCACGCATTAATGCTTGAAACATGGCATAAATAAATACAAACACAACGCCGATAAAAGATACATGCATAAATTTAAGGGCATCACCAAACACTTGATCTTCAACACCTAATAAAGTCAAAAAATATGGTGAAAGCATATAGCCTATTAAGCCAAGTATGGTTGCGGTAATTGTCACCATTAACATAGTTTGGGCAGCAACGTGATTAACCTTATCTTGCTGACCCGCTCCCATGTATTGAGCGGATAAAATAGCGCCCGCCATTGCCAACCCAGAGCCAATAGCAATCACTAAAAAAGTGACCGGCATACTGACAGAAACGGCAGCTACTTGCTCTGCCCCTAAGCGGCCTACCCAAAATGCATCGGTCAGTTGATAAGCCGACTGCAAAATATTGATTAAGATGATCGGGATACCTAATTTAAGTAGCGCTTTTGAAATCGAGCCATGAAGAAATAAGTGCTGAGGATCAGCCATGCAAAACACCTAATAAGCAAATAACACCGTTAGTTTACCAGCCGCAACTGAATATAGAGTCAATAAGAGTCAATCTTTTTTTGATCTTCCCATTTAAAAACTTAATCTAAATCAAAAAATGGCTTCACCTAGTTCAAACATTTTTGAAACTTTGATCTAGAACAGGTTTTGTCCGCTGCAACTTAGTAATAATAGCCTCAACCAAATAAGACAAGTAGTTCGCGGAGAACAACATGAAAACTAAATTAAGCATTGCATTACTTACTTCACTATTAGCACTCTCTCCTGTTGCAAACGCAAACTTAAGCGTGAATGTAGGTGCAATTAATGTAAACCCTGATAACGACAGCTCAAAAATCAATGAAGCGCCAACGTTAGGACTTCGTGGCGATGACAATACCCAATTAGGTATTACGATTGATTACTCTTTTAATGACAACTGGGTTCTTGAATTAGTTGCAGCGACACCATTTAGCCATGATGTTCAAGGAACTGGTGGCTTAGCGGGCAATAAAATTGCCGATATTAAACAATTACCACCATCACTAATCGCCCAGTACCACTTCTTAGACTCAACTTATAAGTTCCGTCCTTTTGTGGGTGTAGGTATTAACTATACAACCTTCTTTGATGAGAAACCTTCTGCGGCTTTAAAAGCAACATTAGGTACTGACGATGTAGAAGTGAAACTAGATGATTCATTTGGCTTTGCAGCTCAAGCTGGTTTTAACTACATGATGAGTGAAAACTGGGGCCTACATGGCATGGTTTCACTAATCGACATCGATACAGACGCAACAGTTTATGCTGACGGCGCAAAGGCATTAACTTCGACGGTAGAAATTGACCCAGTTGTTGCTATGTTCGGTGTTAAATACAAATTCTAACTTTCATTTTGTGAAAGCCCATACGCACAAAAAGGCCATTTAATGGCCTTTTTTTTCATCTTCATTTAGTCGATTACAAATTTATTCTTTAACTCTGGCATCATATTTGTTAAACCCTAGTGAACAAATTATATTTTTGAAAAAAAACATTTTTTTGAGCTAAACTTCAATTTAAGACGTATTTATTTTGCTAAATTTCAAGGGACTAAGAAATATCTGAATTTTCAGAGCCAGCGGTTATTGTTCCCGATAACCAACAAAGATACAATATAGCAATAATAATATTGACCTATACAATGTAAAAAAAATGATAACGAGGCTTGCCTTTTGAAAAAGATTATCAACTATTTACTTATAATTTCATGTTTAACCTTAACAGCATGTAAAGTGAAAGACCCTGATGAAGATAAGCCGCAAGAGCAAAAGCAAGATTCCATCAGTGCTAGAGAAACTTTACTTGCTGGTAAGGCTGATTTATCCCTATCAGTGGTGGATGAGAGTAAAGCCAATTTAAGCAATGTTGTCATAAAAGTCGCAGGACAAAGCTACACATCAGATGCCGATGGCAAAGTTAACATTAGCGATTTGCCTTATGGTAACCATGCCTTAATGGTG
Source organism: Pseudoalteromonas sp. bablab_jr010 (assembly GCF_016464105.1). Lineage (NCBI taxonomy): Bacteria > Pseudomonadati > Pseudomonadota > Gammaproteobacteria > Alteromonadales > Pseudoalteromonadaceae > Pseudoalteromonas > Pseudoalteromonas sp. bablab_jr010. The sequence continues at coordinate 8,165 of NZ_JACDWV010000100.1, forward strand.
CAACAAAACGGTTACTTTGCAAAAGCAGGGGTTATCGTTAATCAACCAAATTATGCAACTTCTCAAGTACAATTAGAAACAAAAGCTCAAAACAGTAAAAGCCTGATTTTTGCTGGAGATACTATGTTTGGACGCCGTTATTTAGATCCAAGCTTATCGACTATGGGAACAAATATCCCCGATGTTAAAAATGCACTTATTCGCCCTGAAACAGCTGGGGCAGATAGTGTTGCAATTACTGCCGATGTTGCTGAGCTATTTTTAAATGCAGACTTTGCTTCCGTTAACTTTGAATCACCAGTAACAAGCAACCCTAGTACCGTTCATCCAACAAAAGAGTTTAGCTTTTTTTCTTTACCTGATTCACTCCAAGGACTTTCAGCCATAGGCGTTGATTATTTGGGGCTCGGTAATAACCATGTGTATGACTATTTACAATCGGGTCTTGAAGACACACTTATAGAAGTTGCAAATGCGGGGTTCTTACACAGTGGTGCTGGAATAAATGACACTGACGCTCTTGCACCCGTGAATGCTAGTCTTGGGGACATTAACTTAACACTCTTTGCTGCAACCTCTATCACTGGAGATGAGCATGAATTTAATTATGTTGCAGAGCAGAGTAAAGGAGGAGCGGCAGATCTTACCAATGCAAATGCAGTAAATGATACTCTACAAGCTCTTGATACTAATAATTTTATAATTGCACAAATGCATGGCGGAGATGAATATAGTTACTCGCCAACAAGTTATATAGACGGTCGGTTCCAAGCTCTTTCTTCGCAAAATACTGATTTATTAATAGCTCATCACCCTCACGTTGCTCAGGGTTTTGCTGTTTATAATGATATTCCTGCAGTACTCGGCTTAGGTAACTTTGTGTTTGATCAACCTAGATTAGACACTCTATTAGGTGTTGCGGTGATGATTGACCTAAACGCAGACACACAAACAGTAAATCGTGCCTTTGCTTACCCTATTTACATTGAAGACTACAAGCCTCGTTTTACCACTGGCTTTTTAAGTAACTATTTAGTGCGCCGTCTAGCAGAGTTCTCAGATGACTCGGTAACGTTAATACCGCGTGACAATTATGCTGAAGTATATTTCTCTAAAGACCAAGCAACAAAGCGTACTTCACAAGTGACCGTTACACTCGATAGCAGCAGTGACATAATTGACTTACGTCAATATGCACCATCATCCGCTGCATACTTGTCTAATATTGAAGTGACTAGTGGTGAGCTTAGCAATAGCATTTTAGGCCGAGACATCATGGTATTCGGCGATTTCGAAGACTGGGATAACGACTCAGAAGCTTTTGAGGTAAGTCGCTGGGATCATACTAGTGATAGCGTTTTTCCTTGCACCGATAAACCCTACGCTGGGATTCAAGCTCTTTGCTCTAGCCGCGATGAGTTTGACAATACCCCTTCAATCATTCCTTTTAGACACACTATGCGAGTGATGGAATTGATTGACGAAAATGGGGCGCCATTATTGAGTAAAGATTTCTCATTATATGGCTACTTACAATCTGAGAATGGTGGCAAGCTAGAAAGCTTGTTGACTTATACAACCGAAATTGATGATCTTACTTTTTCGGAAAATGAAGTTGTTATCAGCAACGGAGGTGATAACTCGTGGCAAGTATTTAGCCATGATTTCAGCTTACCTTCTGACGACTTTACCCTTGGCCCAAAAAACTTACCGCCTCGTGGTATTAAGCTTCAATTTAGACAATATGCGCCAAGTAATGGCGAAGCAATAACGCGCTTAGACAATATCGCGATGATCACTTGGCAAAACCCAATCAGTCTTGAAAATAAGCAATGGCAAACCAGTAAAATGCATGGATTTGACTTTTTAAAAGTCTCTGCAAGTAATGATACGAGTATAAAGCTCACTTTCACTTTACTTGACTAAGGAGGAGCAGTGGCTGTATTTCAACAATTGTTACGATTGAGGCACCAACGTGCGTTTTGGTTAACAGTTAGCTTATTTGCGATTGTAATGTTCAGCAATTTACTGAACCTATTTCAGGCAAGTAATGCTTTTTTATACCAAGCACTTGAGCCATTAGGTCAAACACAGCAAACTAATATCGTATTAGTCAACAGTGATAATTTGAGCAATAATCACCAGCAGCTGGTAAGTAAACTTCATGATTATAAACCAAAAGCGATTATTGTCTTAGCCGATGAACCTTTGCAGTCCTTACCGATAGACAATGTATTCTATCCGTACTCAAACAAAAGCTATTGTGTCCCTCATGTAATTGCTTGGGCAACCTATCAGATTCAAATTCCTTCTCAAGAGGGTTTGAATTGCATAAGTATTTGGCAAGAAATATTTGATTATGAGAATAATCAAATAGCCTTGATTGACTTTAAGCTCGCCGTGGCCGCTTTACCAAAATTTAGTGCTCAAAGAGTGCTTAACTTTGATGTTATGAGTGAACAATTAGAAAATAAAGTCATCATTGTGGGTCAAAAAGCTTCCTCATTTAACGTGCAAATACACGCGCCAAAACTTAACGGCTTACATGACCCACTATTACTCACGGCTTACATGGCTGACAGTATTGATAAGAACACTGTAGTAACACTGCTAAAACCAACCTACTCTATTGTTATTGAATTAATTTTAGTGGTGGTTCTGCTTTTTAGTTTTCAGAAACTATCACTCTTTTACTCATTTTTCATTGCCTTCATGAGTATTTTTGTCTGGTGCACAATTGGTTATTTTTTCGTTGAATCAATGCAGATTTATATCCCAATAGGCCAGTACATTATACTTACCTTTATCACCCTTCTCTGGATCCTAGTTGTCCGCAAAGTAACAGAGGATGCAGAGCTTAATGTTGTGGTTAATAATATCCAACAAAAGATGATGGGACGCTTCATACCACAAAGCTTTATAGATCAAGCTTCGCCTTGGGACCCTATTATTCAGTTAATTAGTCAACAATTAGACTTAGAGAAATCAATTTTCCTTGCTCGCAAAGAAGATGATCACCGAGTTGTAGAAATTCGTGCAATGAATTGTAATTTAGATGACATACAAGAAATGCGCAGAGATTATCAACGAACGCCCTACAGTAATGCGTTAAAGTCATTGGGGATAGTGCAAATAACTCGACCTTTTTTTAAGCATGTTAGTGCGAATGAAATTGAATTTATGGTACCGCTTGTTTATGCCGGTGATGTACGCGGTTTCTGGGCACTTTCAGTGATCCCAAATACGCAGTTCAATCAACAAGCCTTTGAAAAGAATGTTAATAGATTTGCTGCTCAAGTCGCTGAATTGCTATTCCATTACCATATTTTTAAAGCCACTGAGAGAAAAAATAAAACTCTAATTAACCAACTACTTAACTTGAGACTGCATGAGCCTACGAGCCAGCGAGTTAAGCGCTCTATTGATGAAATGGAGCAAAAAATGACAACTTTAGAAATGGTATTCAGCCACACTCGTTCTGCTAATATTTTGTTTAACTTATTTGGCCAAGTTATTCAGACGAATGCCGCATTAGAGCAATTTGCAAAACAACATCAAATTGCTGTCTTTGAGATGACTGCATTAGATCTATTATGCCGCTGTTGCAAACTGGATACTGAGGTTGCCAAGGGCAAACTTCGTTATGTGACGTTAAACAAAGCTGAGATAAGTTTACCTGCCAAACTTAATAACCGAAACTATACGCTAAGTATTAAAGCACTGAACACCGACAGTTCGCAAACTGCCTCAGGCGAACCATTTCAAGTATCAGGTATCTTATTTGAATTTATTGATAACCATGCTGTCATAGACGAGCAAGAAGCCACTAAAGAGGACCAAAGTTAATGGACTTTGTACTCGCGCTTTTTCCTGCAGGCACAGGCTTAGGCCAGTCTGTTATTACTACCGTATGGGTAGGTACTGCGGTCGTCTGCTTGTTAAATTTGCGTTTTGGTTTCCCTCTGACGGGGCTTGTTGTACCAGGCTACCTAGTCCCTTTACTGATTATTAGCCCAACCTCAGCTGCGGTTATTATTATCGAGGCAATCGTTGTTTATGCATTAATGCGCTTTAGTGCTCATTATATGATGGAAAAGTTTGGCTATGGAGAAATGTTTGGGCGGGATCGCTTTTTCGCCATAATCTTGCTTAGTATTCTTGTGCGTGTCTGCATGGACACATTGTTTTGGCCTTTAATTGCCGCTCAGTTAAGCCAATGGGATATTACTTTTGATTATGCATCTCAGCTTTATTCTTTAGGCCTTATTATTATCGCACTAACAGCGAACGTGATGTGGAACGGAGGGTTTAAGTACGGGCTTAAAGTAACTTTCATTCAATTACTTATCACTTTCTTGCTAGTTCGTTTTGTCTTAATGCCTTTTACTAATTTTAGTATTGCTAATTTGGGCATTATGTACGAAGCCGTTGCCGCTTCAATCATCGCGGCACCAAAAGCATATATCATACTAGTCATCACTGCATTTATTGCTTCTAGAGCAAATATAAAGTACGGCTGGGAGTTCAATGGAATAATGCTACCGGCATTACTTGCACTGCAATTAACTCAGCCTTCAAAGCTTTTAACTTCTTTTATAGAAACGGCCGTTATTTTAATAATTGGTAGCTCATTGGTGCATTTTACTCGGCTAAGACATGCGAACATTGAGGGTGCCAGACTATTAATGTTCTTCTTCACTATAGGCTTTGTCTATAAGTTAATACTGAATTATGTCGTTGTTTGGTATTTTCCTACGCTCAAAGTGACAGACACATTTGCATTTGGCTACATGCTTGCAACTCTACTGGCACTAAAAATATATCAAAAGAATGCGCTTGGATTAGTAATCAGAGCAACATTTCAAACTTCGGTAATTGGCGGTATTTTCGCTATTACTGTAGGTTTCTTAGTGATGTTAGTGCCCTCTTTGCTGTCTAATCAGGATGTACATTCAGATATCGACAATCCACATGTCATCACCTTAAATCAACAAGTAAGCCAATATAAGAGCTACTTATACACAACTCGGACAGATAAAGTAACAGTCAGTAGTTATAAAGCTAATCAAGCAATTAATGATTTTAAGCATGCTGTTTACCAGTTAAATCAATCACTTGAGAACAAGCAACCCATAGCAAAGTTTGGTTATTTATTTAGCGAGCTGGGTTTTTCGCTTGAAAGTGATGAGCAATATGTTTACTTGGTAGATACCTACGAAAGTCAGCAAAGAGGGCTATTTATTTTTAATAAAACGCCAAAGTCTCCTTTGTTGATAACTATTCCCTATCCAATTACAGAAAGTCTAGCGAGTGACTCTGCAAGCTTGATTTTTCAACATATGAATAATAAAGCAATGTTATTTGGCACTGCTAAAACGCCACAAAAGACGATTGCAACGGAAGATCAACAAAGCTTTTATTATCAAGCTTTCATTGACGCACTACAAAGTGACGAAATCTTACAAATTCGAGAAGCTAATCGCTTCACGGCAGCACTAGTTGAAAAGCCTTCTAATAAATTCGACAGCCAATATTGGATATATAACCAACTACCAACTTCAATTAGCCAAAGAGACATTCACCAATTTGTAGGCAGTGAGGCAACTTATTTTGGTGCAGCAACACAAAGCAGTTTGCCAACAGCGAATTACTCGGGCTCTATGCTTGAACTATTTTTAGATAGTGCTAACTATACTAATATTTTGGCTAACATTTATCGCGATAACTATAAGTACAATACCCCCCAAATTAGCGTTATCAATGAAGAAATAAATACTATTGTTGACGAGTTTGCTTATCAAATTAGTAAAAAAGGTAGTTTTGAGTATCAACCTCTATCAGAAAGCCAAATAGCGCTGTGGGAGTATGAAGTTTTAAAGCCACTCTATAAATTAATTACACAGATAGGTAATGCCCCACTGACAGAAGACAAGCTTAATCAGTTAAAGCAAATCAATGGCACAACCGAACTACTTAACTATCAATTGCAACTAATCAACAATAGCAGTGGTCGATATCTATTGTTAAGCCCACTTAAAAATAATGAAGCACGCTCACAAGGACAAGGCCTTTACGCTTTTAAATTGACTGCTCATGAAGCTATCACACTCAGTGTACCAAGGCCTTTATTTGAAAGTAATACGCTGAGTTTTGCAGCTGAATTATTCTCCGAGGCAAACACTGCCAATTTATTAATTGCGGGGGCTCACCCTTATGCGCACCCTAAAGCTAATGTACTTGGGGCTGATAATATTGACTCTTTATTTAATGTTATTCATCAAAGCTATTTGCGCTTTACAGCTAATCAGCCTAGTTTACACATTCAAATCCGCAGCCATAGCGCGCCGTCATGGGTACGCCCAAATGCAATTGCATTCTCAGCTACGCGCATCAGCGATGTGGCCTCGCCACTAATGAAACAAATCGACGGAAAACTGAATAACTTAGGGGTTGAATATCAAGTAGTATCAGGACAAAAATCAACGCGAGGTCTTGAAATAGGCAGCTCACCTCAATCAGGATACCAACAATTTAATAGCAATAGTGAGCTGGCAACATTATGGCTGGCATCAGACTTTAAAGAACAATTTTCAATCGACCAAAACAGCGTATTGCAACGATTATTAGCAATATCTACCAATACAAAGGTAAAAACTATAAATCTGGCTACCTTGTCGCCACTAAACTGGCAAGCAATCTCGACTAAAGAAAAGCAACGAATTCAAACTCTCGTTAAAAACTATATAGCTCATCAGCGTTTAACATCATTAAGCGGTTTCTGCGAGCAAATTAAAGATTGCTCTTTACACACCATTAAGCTGGAAAATGCAGACAAGTACGCGCTTATGATTAAGTACAATAACGATATTGTGGCAATCTACAATCCAACCAATAACCAGCTTATTGATCTGAGCTTATTTAATAGCATTATGGCTGGAGGCGCATATGTACTTAATTAAACGCCTACTTGCTATTTTAGCAATCACAATTGCTTTAGTGGCACTTTTTTATTTCTCACGAAACATAATGGTATGGATCAACTCCGCTGAACCCATTGATGCGCGTACTAGTCAAGAAACACGTTCAAATGTTCAGTGGCTTAGTAGTCAAAAGCCACTACAGTTTACGTTTTCAAATCAACGTACTCACTCACTACGCATTTTATCAAATGCCGTGTTTGATCAGTCAGTTGTACTTGATCAACCGGTTAATTATGCAATTAAATATGTGCTATATGATCAAGAAGGAGATGTCATTTTAGACAAGGTTTACCATCATGCATCTAAATTGGTTACAAACTCGCAAGAGCAACAAGTAAAACAAATAATTGAAAACAAACAATCATTGAACGTCGCATCTGGTCAATCTTTTTATTTACCTATTAAAGATTACCCTAATGCTGCGAGCCTAGATTTAACCCTTATTCCTGAACAAACTAACCTACAGGGTGTGGTTGTTAGGGTCCACGCTAAAACTCCTGAGCAAAGTATTGATCCGCTTAACAGCTGGCTAAAGCGTCCTTTAGAAAGACGCAGACGAGCAACTGATTACCTTACTATGGGAGAAAATACTTTAACTGATGGAGAGATTAGAAATGCGATGGCCTTTTGGTGGCAAAAGATTGCACCACAGGGAATTCCTGACATAGATTTTAAATCAGACATATTGTATGAAAGTTTACCCTACAATGTAGTCACATATGACTTTAGTGAACAGCAACATGATCTAGGCTCTTATTTCACGAAACCGGGTCTTTGCGCGAGTATTCGCTTAGAGGAAACCGATAGCCTGATATTCAAAACAGACAAACAAGGGCTGCTTCCTTCGTTAATTTGGTATGACAAACTACAGTTTTCCCCTCCTTTACCTGTAAACTTTAGTGCAATAGACGAAGCTAATAGTTATCAAACTGAGCCTCTTAATCCGGGCTTAGTCACAATCTGCAGCGAAGATAATTTATTAACGCAATGGCGAACATTATCTGGTAATGCAATCTTAACTAGTTACTCAGGCAGTTACTTGGCTAACAGCCAATCCTCTGTCAGTTTTGATATTGAATCGCAAAGCCATTTAAATATTGAAGTTCGAGCTCTTGAGACAAGCCAACTAAATGTCACCTTGTTTGATGAAAGTAACGAGCAAATCGAGAGCTATTCTGTGACATTGAAAGGACAAGCTTCAGAGTTTGATCGTTTGATTGCCGAAAACACGCAACGTCAAGATGTTGGTATGTTAGTAACTTACTATTTGCGCTCGCCAAAGAATGCAAGGCGAGTCGAAGTCAAGGCAGATAAAGATGTCTATGTTCGTCTGAAATCCCGCTTTGCTGATTTTAACTACCAAAGAACCTTAACTCACGGCTTGGTGACAGAATCAACTACAAACTTTCATGATATCGCTGCGTGGTATGAACAGCGCGCCAATAATCATTATGAACTTACATTGATGGGGCACTTTTCGAATATTCGGACTTTCACGCCACCAGCAGAGTTAGATCCACAAGTCACATACTATCAATCTAGGGAACTATTTGATCAGCTACCAATTTCAAATGTAGCACTAACACTAAGCCCCAATAAGTACTATTTACCTAAACAACCCGCTCAGGTTTTTAACTACGGTATTTATAATAAGAATAATTATACGCCGTATATTAACTCTGAAGATAACAGCCTAATTTATCGTTTAAAGGGTAATAGTGCTAAAGAAGCTAATATGGCGGATTTATCTGTTTCACAACTACAGCAAATCCAAGACAGTTCTCGCTCAATGTATCAAAATTGGTATGGTAATCGGCCTTGGGTTAAACAACGCCTGTACCAACTAAATAAAAAGACTCCTCTAACACTCAGATTTGATAAGTATCAGCGCCCTATTAGTCTTGTTTTCAAAGTTGCTAAATCAAATAATAAGGCTCCCGTTGAGCTTAGTGTCAAACAAAGAGCAAAATACAAGTCAGGACTCACAAGCGAATACAGTATTAAAAAGCAAAAATATCAGCTTTATCCATCTGAACTAATTAATGCTTTTTTGATTCACCCAAAGAATAGCCGACTGAATAGCTATCCAAGTGTCACGCACTTAGTATCAAGTGATATAGATACTTTACACTCAATAACAATCGAGTCATCAGAAACAATCTGGCTGTCTATTCTCGATGAATACCCTGCTCAAGAGCAAAAAGTAAGGTGGTGGAATAATGAAAATTAATGCTATGTTACTGGTTTTTTGCACTTTTATGGCGGCATGCAGTGCCGAGGAAACTAGCTTGCATGATTTAAAAGAAGATTTTCATGCTTGGCTATTAAAACCGAACACTGAACTAACACACTTCAATTACAAGGATGGTGTTTTTAAAGCAAAAAAAACAATTACCTCCGGTGGCGAGATTCATTATAAGAAGACTGGTAATAACTGTATTGCTTATGCACCTCATCGCTATTTTGATAAACACACGCTAAAAATAGCCAAGGCAGTGTTTGCTGAATGTCAGGTGTTACTCACAAATTCAAAACATAGAAATACCCTTGATCAAAGTAATAATAAACTCGATTTTGGCAAATACAAAGTTAGTAGTGCGAATGCATTTATTCTTGCCTATGCTAAGACTGTAGAGTCTTTTTCTATTTATCAGGTACATGGGTTTGCAAAGGAAAAGCGAAAAACTTTACAAGGGCGTAATGCAGATATCATTGTTAGCAATGGCTCTAAAACACCGTCAAAAGCAACTGTAAAAATATCTGAATGTTTAAATAATCAAGTAGGCTCTAATGTTATGCTATTTGGTCGTGATGTTTTTGAGCTCGGAGGGACAAAAAATATACTTACCGACATGGCGCCTGTTAATAGCCAGTTTTTTCATATCGAGTTAAGCCGTCAAATGCGTGAGCGTTTAATAACTAATAGCCAACTTTTAAAGCAGTTTAGCCAATGCCTTATATCATAATAGCCTTAGTCACTTTTACATTATTCAGCATCAACATGGTGTATGCTGCTAAGCCTGAGCATGCGGTTCTTGAGCCCCCTATTTGGTTACAAACAACGCCAAAACTGGCCCCTTTAACGTCTACTCAAGAGTTGCAATTTGATGCCAAGCAGCATCAGTATTTATGGCTACCAGAAGGCCATTGGCTTGAGATAAATCCCGATTTATTAAATCAATTTATTATCAGCGCCGGAAACACACAATACATTCAGCAGCGTTTACAAGTTCATCGGGATCTACTTTGTAATTCGAAACGATGCCAGCTTCCGGCAACAGGCCATAATCGTATAATTGCCATTCAGAATCACCTTGACGAAAGCGCTAGCTTTAGGGCTCTTGTCGGTCACTATCAAGCAAAAAGAGATAGTTTTCGGCGTGCACTCAAGCTAGCAAAACCATCTGTTTTATTGACCACACAGCAAGGCAATGAGCGTTATTATCAACTGCAAAAAGATGAAGAAGTTACGCTGTTTTTTCCTGCAGCAAAAAAATTAAAGCTATCTGTTAGGCAGAATATGCAACTTCCTGATCGAAACGGTGTTGTGTACGCCTATGTTGATAACGTTTTAACAGCAAAAGTGAATACGATTAATAGTCTCGCTGTTGAATATTCAGATAAGAATGTTGGTTTAGTTAACTCAGATTATTTGGCTATCGACGCAGGCCAATACCTAACCATTAAAAGCGCAACAAATTCACTGGTTAAAATAGAGCAAAGCCACCGCGCAATTTATGATGATGGTGCAGCCGCAAAAGAACAAGAAAAGCAACTAATGCCATATTGGCTAAATACTGCCAATGATCATTTAAAATCAATTTACCAAGAGCACTCGTTGGGGCCGTTAAGTAACACTGTTTTTTCTGAAAATGACCCGCTTAACGTAAAGCGATACTATAACTTGCTTTCGATGATGAGCATCGACTCACAACTTGTTGGCAGCTATCGAAACCAATTGCCTGTAGAAAGTAAAAGTGAAACCATCACCGAGCTTGCTGAGCTGCGTTTAGTCGATCATCATTTTTACCCTCGTATCAATCATCAGACTAGACTTTTAACAGCTCTGTCTCAATCTGCACAAGTGTTTGACTTAACGGTAAAAGAACGAGCTACGCCTTGGCTTACCCTAATTGCAAAAAGTAACAATGACACACAATTAAAATTCACCGCAGGTGAGCAAAGCTGGCTAGTTAACCTGAAAGCGACAGAACACTTTCAAACATTAACACTCTCTGTGCCTTTAAAAGAAAAATCACTTTCTATACAAGCACTTAAAAACACAACGGAACATATTGATTTTGCACTATACGCAAGAACTCTAGCTGATATCCCCATGGATGAAGTACTCTACCAGCAGCCGAACAAGTTAAGTGCAAAGAGCCCTACCACAGAGCTGATTATTAAAAACTACTTGCACAAGCAGCATGCGGACTATTTAGCTTCAATTGAACCTTATACACCCGCACAGCAGCAATTAAACATAACAGATTGGGAACAGTTGCTAATGACTGCTAATGATTTAGCAAAATCTGCGCCATTGGATGCCCTTCGCTTTTTGAAAAAGCTAAGCCAGCATAGTAACCATCAAGTTGCGGAAAAAGCATGGCAAGCAAGAATTGATATTTTGAGGCAGCAAAAACAATTCCATTTAGCAAATAGCTATCTAGAAGGTTTATACAAAAGTGCAAAACAGGCTCAATTGCAGCATTTTGCAAGTTTAGAGTTGATTAAAATTTACCAAGAGCAGCATCAAGACTACAAACTATTTGCCTTGTGCGCTGGTAATTTATCGTCAATTTCCAATTGTAGAAAAATCTTGATCAGGCTTGCTGTTAAACAGCAGAAAAATCGTTTAGCGACGTGGCTAGCTCATCAGTCTGATCAGCAAAACATCGCAGAACCAAGTTTCGCAGCACTAAATTTTCAAAGTTTGGTTTCAAATACTAAACAAAATGACCCTTTATATCACTTAGTAACAGCAGAGCAAGCTGGACTTATTGATGGACAAGGCAAAATACAAAATACCGTGCTAAGTGATAAGAAACCGTGGAAATTTACTGCTACGCACCCTATTCATTTAGCGATCAAAGCTCGGGTAGCTGCGAAACAAAATGGTGAATATCAAACGGCTTGGCTAAAAGCCGATAGCCAATATCAGCATAAATTGATGCCAATTTTTAGTGATATTCCAGCAAATATTCAGTTTATAGATAATCAGCAACTAGCATCTATATCGGCAACCTTAATTATAAGCTTGCAAGTCGGAGAAACTCTGACTTTGAGCGCTGATCATATGACATATCTTGATGTAAGCCTGCTCCCTAATGATTTAGTTTCTCAATTTGACTACCAGTCTGATGCTGCCAATAACCTGACTGCAATAGACTTTATGTCATTAGTTTATTCACCTACCGCATCACAGTATGACTTATTAATTAATGGCTTATACCAATTAAGCAAAAGGCGTTTAAACGACAATCAATACACTCAGCTACTGCAACGTCTAGAGACCTTACCAGCAACAGCTAGATCGACCTTCATTCAGAATAGAATTGAAAGTTTTGGTCAGTGGCAACCTATTGAAAGCATGCTAGATTATGCTGGAACTCGACTATTTAAAATGCAAGCTCCTGCACAAAGTAGCTTTGCTGATCGTTTTACCTTGCTTAACACCCAGTCTGCGTCAGAGCAAGGGTTACAGTTACGACCATTCCATACTTTGCATATTGATCTAGCTCAAACTGCTGGACAACAAATCCGTTTTAAATTTCACTTCTCTACTGCAGAGTTAGCACGAGACAATGTCGCAAATGTTTCACTTCGCTTAGCTAATGAACTGAAAACCTGGTCAGTTTCACAACAACAAAGTGTGCCATTTACTTTTACTAAGCAAGAGCTAGATAACAACATAATCAGTATTAGATGGCTCAACCCTTACCTATCGCAATACTTAACAATAGAAGCTGAACAATATCTAGCCGGAAAATGGCAGCACTTAGAGCTACCAACCAAGTTATTATTCTACACGGTAATACCGGACACACCGCTAATAGCAACTTTATCGGCCGACAGGCTGATCAAGTTGGAAGAAATCGACGAACAAAGACGAACAGAACGTCGCTTTTTTCATCCTGCAGGAAAAATCGAAGTTAAAGCTGAAAAATTGGAATATGTCCGCCTATACAGTTGGCAGTTAAGCGAGCATAACAATAAAATTTCTGCTTACTCGCAGACTAAAGCTGCCCTGCCAGAGTTGATCACCTATCAAGCGCCTGAAAAAGTAGAAATCGTTAAGGAGCAAACAGAACTACACGCAGATGAACTCAACTGGCAAGTTTTTGCTCGTTATGATCAACAGCAAATTTTTCAAAGCGCTGAAGATATTCCCACCCGCGAAGAAACTGATATTGGCGCTAGAATTCGGATAAATGATGATAATCAATGGTATCAGTTAGAGGGATATTACTCATTCAGTGATACGCAAACTGATATTATTAATTTAAATGGATATTACTCTTGGGAGGATGAAACAACGCCTTGGTATATTGATAGCCAAATTAATAGTCGCTGGCAAATGAGCCGAGAGCAATTTGATAGTCAATACGCGATTGATGCCAGCATTAGTATTGGCCAAATATGGCGACAAGACTCAGTGCATCGCCATCAATGGCAAATAACTCCTTATGTTCGCTACAGCAGCGCTGATTTAGCTGACTACCTCGCTGATGATAAGCTTAACTCAGGTATTTTTAATTTTTACAGAGAAAATCATTCATCTGGTTGGTTAGGGCTCTACCAATATAGATATCAACCCTGGGTCGATAACTACCTTAATTTTGGTGTTTCTTCCGGTTCTAATGATGATTGGAGCAGCTTGGATTATTTACGTTTTAACTCTAGTTGGAATCAATATTATGAAGGCCATATTCTCCAGGTGGGGCTAGATAGTTATTACCGCTTCGCTGATGAACATCGTGCTACTGCCACATGGCAATATATCTCTCGCTTTGCATGGCAAAAGCAGATTGACTTAGGGGGCTTCTCACAAGGCTGGCTTAAAGTAAGCTGGCAACAAGATTGGGTTTGGAATAACCACAATATTAGTGTTGAGTTTTCATCTGGCAATAACTTGCATACGGGCTTTGCTCCCTATGCACACGATGAAATTATTTTTCCAACACTTCAACTTAACCATTTGTTAGAGCTGAGTGACTATGAGCAGTAAAGTTTTAAAAGAGCGCCTTGAGTCTCTACTATTTGCCGATATAGCCAATTTTTGGTTAGACCTTTATCGCCAAAAGTATAAGCAACTCGTTAACGAATTAAGTGAGTGGGAGCTTATAAAGAACCAGCCAGATGATAATGACGAAGATGATTGGTTGTTACTTCAAGCTATTGCTTTTTTAACTCACAAAATTGATAAGCTGCAAAACCAATTAACCAAACTTGATGGCGATCATCGTCGCTTTGTTGAGCGTTTGAGTCATGCGGAATTAAAAGCCGAGAGGCAATTTCATATCCTTGATTATGCAAAAACATTAGGGGCAAGTGAGTTGCAACTGCAAAAGGATCAAGATGCTTTTCAGCGTTGGTTTGATGAAGGGGCAATGATTAATCGTTACCAAGATAAAACCTCTGAACTTGAGCAATCATTAAAGTTTTTGATAGGAAAGCTCGGTGATTTAACAAACCGTTATTTACGTAATCACCAAAATGACATGGCTCAGTCATGGTTAAGGCTCGATTTAGAAGGCTTCTTTTTAAACCTACTAGAAAAAACAGACAATGAAGCAACACGAAACTCATTATTTAGAGCGTTAGCTAATCAGGTAAATTTGCTTAATGAATATGTCGAAGATCCTGAGTTTAATGCAGATTTAGTTGAAAACTTACTACAGTCATTAGAGAAGCCAACAACACCACACGCAGCAAAAGTCGATATTTTAGAAATACTAATTAATCTTAGACCCACTTTTACTCGCTACTTTATGCGCTCTCATATTGATCTGGACGTTGATAAAAACGGCAAAGTAGATCGCCAGCAGTTATTTTTAATTACTTCATTTGCCAAAATCATCTGCAAACAGTTTTCCTTAAATGAGGCAAACCGTAAACTGATTTTTTTACTTGCTAAACATGCTTACCCTCGTGTTCGTCAAAGTGTTATAGAGCAATGTTCCGTTTTGCCTTGGTCATGTGTAACCGATTTACTCAATGAGCGGATGCAACTTGAAAACAGCCCAGCTGTAAGACTAACATTAATTAAACAGTTATCAGACCCGCGCTTTAGTGAACAGCAATTAGGCTTTAAGTTATGGCAACAACTCCTTGAGGAAACTGATAACTTTGCAGAACAACGTCTATTACTTGAACTCACTCCGAGGATCATGTTTAACCTTCAAGTTGATAATGATAATCATGACTACACTCAAGAAATATTTAAAGCGTTTATAAATGTATTAAACCGACAACTTGAAGAAAAAACTAACCTTGCAGTAAAACGTATTATTAGCCGTGTTCGAGAGCAGTTAGTCAGTTTTATGCATCAGCAACAAGTTGCACAATTAGAGGTGAGCTTAAGTTCAGACACATCCATTGACTGTAAAGAAGTAGATGAAGATTTGCTTGGCCGACTACTAAGTAAACAAGCTCAGCATTATGAAGCGTTCAATGTTAACCTAAAGAAAAAGTCATGGCAGGTGCAATTGGGTTATAAGCGTGGCTTTAGAATCTGGCGCTTATGGCATGAATTTAAGAACCCTAGTACCGGAAAAAGACAAAGCTATAACCATTTACAGGCCAGAAAGCCTAGTGCATTTATGCATGTACCAAGTTGTACTGTTGCAGAGATAAGCCAGACAGAAGTACCCGGTGAGCCTCGTTTTGATGAACATCAATTTAGCTCACGACCACACTTGCCATTACTTGATTTCTTATTAAGTACCTTGTCTCAAGATAATTTAAAAGCGCCAGCTAAATCCTATACCCCTGATGGCATTTTGATAGTTTCACCACCAACAAGTTTATTTAAGCGTTTATATGCATACTGTTGGATTTCATTGAACTACGAAAAATTGAATGAGTTACGAAATGGTAGTGAAGTAGAACAACAACACTACCTAGAAAACATTCGCAGTAAGGGCTTTACGCTAGACTTCCAACCATATGGAATGTTGTTTGATGTAGCGTTCCCTGTCGAATCAGGTATTGCTAACCTTTATAAAAAGCTCGCAATTACACCCTTTATTTTTAACATTGGGTCAAGCTTTAAAGAGTATGCGTACTCAATTTACCAAAACAGCATTGGTCAGCTAATATTTTTTGTCATTAGCTTTATCGCTTACTTTTGGGCGAGACATATAAAAATCAGCCGTCAGATTCAATCTGACAGAGCACTTATTCCTGTATCTATTGGCGGCTGGGGAACACGTGGGAAATCCGGAACAGAACGCCTTAAAGCGGCCCTTTTTAGCAGCTTAAGTCTAAAAGTAGTAAGTAAAACAACGGGCTGTGAAGCTACGATGATTTATGCAAGGGCAAGTGGTGAGCAGTTTGAAATCCCCTTATTTCGTCCATTCGATAAAGCCAGTATTTGGGAGCAAGGAGATGTTTTGCACTTTGCTAAGAATGTAAAAGCAGACGTATTTTTGTGGGAATGTATGGGGCTCACACCACGTTATGTGCGTATTCTTCGCAACTGGATGAAAGACAATTTCTCAACCATAACAAATGCCTACCCAGACCATGAAGATATACTCGGTCCAACAGGTATCGATGTTGCAAACGAAACCAGTCACTTTATTGGCGAGAATAGCTTAGTATTTACCAGCGAGCAAAATATGGCACCTATTTTAGACGTCAATGCCAAGCAGAAGAACTCAAGTTTGATCCAGGTGCATTGGGCCGATGGCTTGCAAATTACAGACGATATACGTTCTTTATACCCGTACCAAGAACATCCAGCTAATATTGCGCTAGTTTGTAAAATGGCACAGCATATTGGCTTAAGTAAAGACTATGTTTACAAAGAAACATCGGCCAGAATCATTCCCGATATTGGTGTTTTACAACATTTTGAAAAAGCTAAAGTGGGTAAAGTAGAACAATCATTTATTAATAGCATGTCAGCAAATGAACGTTTAGCAACGTTAGAGAATTGGCAACGGTTAGGGATCTATGATTTAAATGACAACCCCAAAAAACAGGTTATTGCTTTAATCAATAACCGAAATGACCGTGTGGCTCGCTCAAAAGTGTTTGCAGATATTTTAAGTCACGATTTGCGTTTCGATAAAATAGTTGTAATTGGTACAAACGTTGATGGGTTTTATAGCTACTTTATTAACGCACTCATTGAGCGATTAGATAAAATTATTGCAAATAATAATCTAGAAGAATTTAATAAACTTTTATCTCAGTTCAACTTTTTAACTGAAGAACAATTAATTGCTCGGTTGAGCGACGCATACGATCTAACTCTTGCTAATAAGCTCATAAAATTAAACGGCAACTCGCTTAAGAAATCTAATATTAACGCTCTTCTGAAAGATGCTACCGGTAACTCAAATGAGGCCGAAGCATCGGCTATTTTACAAAATCTATTTGTTTATCAACAACGTCAAACATTAGAGTTGCTTAAGCAAGATATCGTTAACAATAGCGAAAAGCTAAAAGAGGTTATTGTAAATACAATAAAATCTAACGTTGTGTTACATGAAAACAGTAGTTTATCTGCTGATGAACTAACGCGGTCAATTGCCCAATTAGGTTTAGTAAATAACCATCAAGTTATTGTTGGTATGCAAAACATTAAAGGCGCTGGCTTGAACTATGTTTACGCTTGGCAGCAGTGGCAGCGAATAAACCATACTCTTGAACATCTATTTGACCAACAATGTACAGCTAAGGAGTTCAGAACAGCACTAACAAACCTCAACATGATTGTTTCCTTTAATAGGTTAGAAGTGGCCACATTAAAACAACATTTGAGCACATTGAAAAAAATGCACTTGGCGCAGAATGAGTTCTGCCAAGCAGAAATCACTAATCTACTTGAAAAACTTGAGGCATATAGTTCTGAAGACAACATTGAGAAACAGCAAGCATTGCCTATTCAATATTTAAATCAAGTGGTTGAGTCATTTCTTGATGCAGGAGCAGCTGTTAAACGTAAGAAAAGAGCAAATCAAATTTATAAAGATATAGCTGATCAGCGAATTACCTTAGAAAAGGCGATAAAAATATTAGGCAAATTAAGCCGCAATCAAAAATCAGGCTGGTTTGCTAACAAATCTAAACCCAATTAACTTTTAACCTAGCATAAAAGCGCAGGGTAATCCAAAAGGATTGCTTTGCGTTTTTTATTATTTTCCCATCGAAAAATCAGAATTTTCCTACAAACTAAATTCTTATTAAAAATCAATTGATTAATATGAAAAATTAAAAAAGTATAAATTTAGATCTATTCCCTATTTGATAAACACCAGCAAAAAGCAGTAAAATGATACTATTAAATATTAATTTTATGTTAACAACTTCGGAGACTGTCATGAAAAGCTTAGTTTCTAAATTAGCAGTGTTACCTTTAGCTATCGCATCTGGTATGGCAATGGCAAGCACAAACCTAGTTGAAAACGGGTCATTTGAAAATAACACAGTAACTGGCCATGGTGGACAATGGCAGTTATTCAGTAATATCGATAACTGGAGCCGTAGTAACAATGCTAAATTTGAGTTACAAACTAACAAATTAGGTATTGTTCCAGCTCAAGATGGTAATCAACTTCTGGAACTAGACTCAACTGCTAACTATTCAATTTCACAGAGCGTAGCTACTTCAGCAGGTAAAAAGTACGAACTTACTTTTTATTACTCTGCGCGTGTTGAAGGTAATGCGACAACAAACGCTGCCAAAGTTTTATGGAATGGTAATGAATTAGCGACCATTAATAGCAGCACAAAAGGCTGGACTAAATATAGCTTTACTGTAGAAGCAAACGATACTAGTTCAGTATTGAGCTTTGCTGGTGCTGGTAAATCAGACTCTTTAGGCGCATTTCTTGATAATGTTTCATTAACAGAAATTCCAGAACCTTGTGCAGTTGAAACAGGTCTATATGGTATTAATAACTTCGGTTCAGAAACTGAGGGCTATGTTTATCATTTCAACCCAGTTTCAAGCTCTGTCACTATTGTTGCAGGCCTAAATAACACAGCTTCAAATATTGCAAGTAAAGACGGTGTGCTTTATTTCATGGAGCAACTAGATAAGAGCAGCAAAGCATCTAAAATTTACAGCTTAGATTTAGCAACTAACCAACAAGCGGAAGTAGTTGATGCGACTTCATTCCCTATTTACCGCTCAACAGTCACCGCTGATGGTCTTGCTCTTCGTGCAACAAGTAAGACATATATGTACGACTTTGATTTAGAAACAGGTGATAAGACAGTTCTTGGTAAACTATCTTACCCTGGTGATACTTTCTCAGATGGTGATATTGCTTACTCAAATGACTTTAACGTACTTTACGTGTTAACAGGTAAAGCACTTTATACGCTAGATGAAGGTAGCTTAGAATTGACACTTGTTGGTGAGCATGGTGTAAATTGGGCATCAGGTATTGCGATTGCAGATGATGGTACAATTTATGTTTCAGGCCGCGAAAGTGGTGAAAATGCTAAAATCTACTCACTTGACCAAAACACTGCAGAAGCAACGTTTGTAATGGATGGTCCTTCGCATGTTAATGACTTAACATTTGTTAGTGAAGCAGTTTGCGCTGCAGAGTAAACTGTGTTTAAAACCATAAAAATGCCAGCTTAGCTGGCATTTTTTTATTTATCTTGGGTATCACTTATTTGTGAGTTTCTTTTGCTCTAACATTTCTTTCCAGTGCATTACTTCTGTTGGCAAGATAGGAGCTACACCTTCAAACCCAGCAACTTCAAGCATTTCTTCAACGCTCACAACACCTTTCTTACGTTTAAATACCCCTCGTACATAGGCAATCGCATGCAATCCACGCTCAGAGTGAAACTTTTGTTCAATGTAAAAGTATTTATGGTCCCAGCCAACTAAACGCGTACTAACAGTGTATTTTTGCATTGGTTTAATATCGCGAATATAGGTAATTGCAGTCGCATTAACGATCGGGAACCAACGACGTTTCATAATATGTTGAAGCAACCCTACTCTTTCTGTCATCCAAGTACGCGCCAAATCCATCATTGCTAAATAACGAGAATTAGTCAGGTGCAAGTTAATATCGCAATCAGTCGGCAGTGCTTTGAATTCAATATCAATCGTGTCGAGTAAACCTTGATAGTCACGATTACGTTTGATTTTAAAAAACAATAATATTAGTCGAAAATATAGATTCACAATAAAAGGTCTAACCAGTTGATAATTCACAAAGTGTATCACAGCATATTGCTAAGGCGAATATTCTGCTCTAATCTGTGCATATATTATTATAAAAACAGATAAGCCTAATGAAACTATTCAGTTTGGTAACTCTATTTTCTGCAAGTTTATTTACCGGCTCAGCATATGCTGACTTCAACTTTCCAGGTAACGGTACTTTAAAATACCCAACGGGTGTGGAAAAAGATTTTAAATTTGGTTTTGCTTGGCAACAAACTGCCGAAAAATTCACTATTGGTGATAAAAGCTATGACATGTCTTTGCCTGAGTCATACTCCGTTGCGATTACACTGAGTAAAGACGAACAACAAGTTTGGGTACAAGAGTTTAATAATGGCTTTATTGAAGGCTTCAATTGGCAAATAGCAGATCACTCCTTAAAACTTGAAAAGCGCAAATTTAGCGACTCAGTCAAAGGCGATTATGTTATAAGCCTAGATAACCGAGATTACTTTTTTGCCCGCAATAACATAAGTATTGTTATCAAATTTGACAATGACGGTATCAAAAATATTGCCATTGATGGTGTCACCAAGGATATGGGTACCAAACAGTAGCAAAAAGCTTGGCTTTTCACCCAAGCTTTTTGCTTAATTCACGATTATTGTGGGGGGTTACTTTTAAACCTTCACTGTCTTACGGTTAATGCCATAATCTCGAAGTTTGTTTGCCACTGCGGTGTGGCTCAAACCTAATCGCTTAGCAAGCTGTCGAGAGCTAGGATAAGCCGGATAGAGCTTACGAAGTAAGGTCGCTTCAAAGCGTTTTACCGCTTGATCTAAAGTTCCTTCAAAGTCAGACTCAAGATAACCTAAATCATGAGTAAAGGTTGGTAACTGCAAATGTTCAATACGCAGTTCGTTATCATCTAACAACGACACCGCACGGTAAATCGCATTTTCTAATTGGCGTACGTTACCCGGCCACGGATAATCTTGTAAAAAGCGTAAACAATCTTCAGACATCACAGGCACAGAATGACCATTTTGTTGGGCATACTTTTGAATAAAATGTTCTGCTAACGGGCCAATATCAGCTTTTCTGTCACGTAATGGCGCAATTTCTAAGGTCAAAACATTAATCCGGTAATAAAGATCTTCTCTAAATGTCCCCTCTTGCACCATGGCCGGTAAGTCTTTTTGCGTTGCAGCAACAATACGTACATTCACTTTTACTTCGTTTTCATCACCGACTTTGCGAAATGTGCCATCTTGTAAAAATCGCAGCAACTTAGTTTGCAATTGAGTCGACATTTCACCAACTTCATCTAAAAACACCGTACCACCATCGGCTTGCTCCAAAACGCCACGTTTTGGTGCCGCGTTTTCTTCATAGCCCGCATAACCAAATAACTCTGACTCAGCCACGTCATCAGGTAACGATGCACACGATAAGGCAATAAAGGGTTTTACTGAACGGTTAGATGCATAATGACAAGCCCGTGCAAGTAGTTCTTTACCTGTCCCCGTTTCACCAGTTATCAAAATTGGCGCTTCAAGCTGTGCCATTTTGCGAGCTTCACGAACAACACGACGCATTGCAGTGCTAAAATTATGGATTGTCGCAAAACTTTCTTGGCCATATCGACGAAAGGCACTCACTTGCTGACCAAGTCGACTTTGCGATTTAATGTTAATAACGGCGCCTGCTAACACATCCCCTTCAGCACCTTGTGGAACTGAAATAGGAAGAATATCAGCAATAAAATCTTCGCCAGCAACTTCTACACGCGTTGTTTGACCAAGCACCTCTTTACCCTCTAACCAGCGAGTAAAGTTAAAGCCTTTCAGCAAGTTATTAATATTAGCGCCTATAACTTCATTTTCAGATAGCTGTAAATCGCGACAAGCTGCATCATTGCATAATCGCACCCAGCCTTTAGCATCAATAGATATCACACCATCAGGCAATGCTCGCAGTAATGTATTTAACTCATTATGCTCTCGCTCAGAAGGTAGAAATGCAGTTGTGCGAACATCCATCACGCCGTCAATTAAGCGAATAGAAGGCATGATCTTTTGAAATTGCTCAAATTCAATAGGAGGAAAACTGACATACATACGACAATTAACCGAATCTACTTCAATACCTTTTAAGTCAACCTGATAACTTACTAAGATATTGAGAATCTCTTGTGCGATACCGATTCGGTCAGCACAGTGGATATCTAAACGCATTACATCCTCAAAAAACGGGAACCTATAGTATGAGAATAATACGCTAACTACTAGCGGCTGAATAGTCTATTGTAAACAATTTTGGACAATTTAAAGTACTTGCTCAGCTATCCAGATGCCAAAAGATCCGCTTTCATTGCAATGAATTACACCTACCCAAACAAAATAACTCATCACATAAACTTAAATGAATTGCTAATTATTACTGACAAGTATCAAGCAATCTTAAATTGGTTGTATTTGGTAAGGTTAAGTTAACGCAACAAATGGTGTACCTACCGCAAGATCTTCCCCTGACCAAGAGGTCTATGTATACTGTAGCGCACTTGTAGCTAGGATAAGGGTGTGTCCTATACCCTTAAGTTCATAACTTGAGCAACAAACCATTATCTTAGCTGCATCAAAAAAACATGGCCACTCATTCATCAATATTAATTAACCAATGAGCAAAGCAATAATATAAGGCCAACGACAATTAAAATTAGGAAGTATAATTCATGAGTTCTCTACCAAAAGCTGGTGACTTTATGGGTCACCCGAAAGGGCTCTTCTTACTGTTCGTTACAGAAATGTGGGAACGTATGAGCTATTACGGTATGCGCGGTATTTTCGTGCTTTATTTATCAACAATCGCAACTGCAGCTGCTATGGGCTGGGATATGGCCTACTTTGGTATTGACCCATTATCTGCAGGTGCTGATGAAGCTTACCAAAAAGCATTAAACTCTAATGCATTGAGTATTTTAGGCCTCTATGCAATGTTAGTTTACGTAACACCAGTTATCGGTGGCTGGTTTGCTGATAATGTATCTGGCCAACGTAAAGCTATTATATTTGGTGGTGTTGTGATGGCTTTAGGCCAATTTGCACTTGGTACACCTCACGGTATGATCGAAGGTCTAGAAAAAGAGTTTTTATACCTTGGTTTAGCATTACTAATTGTTGGTAATGGTTTCTTTAAGCCAAACATCTCAACAATGGTTGGTGACCTCTATACTGAAACTGATAAGCGTCGTGACGGTGCATTCACAATTTTCTATATGGGTATTAACCTTGGTTCGATTTTAGGTTATTTCGTTGTAGGCTCAATTGGTGAAAAGTTTGACTATCAATACGGCTTCTTAACCGCAGGTGTTGGTATGTTAATTGGTGTAATTTTACAGTTAGCATTATCTAATAAATATCTTGCCGATATCGGTAAAGTTCCATCAGCTAAACAAGGTGATGATGCACAGGCTGCAAACAAACCTTTAACTTCTGAAGAGCGTGATCGCGTTAAAGTTATATTAATCATGAGCTTTTTCACTATTGTATTCTGGGCTGGCTTTGAGCAAGCTGCAGGTTCAATGAATTTATTTGCAAAGTATAAAACTGACCTTGTTTTCTTTGGTTGGGAAATGCCAGCAAGTTGGTTGCAAGCTGTTAACCCAATCTTCATTATTATTTTAGCCCCAATTTTCGCAAGTGTATGGATCCGCATGGGAGATAAGGAGCCTGACTCTCCGCGTAAATTTGCTCTTGGTATGTTATTCCTAGGCCTAGGCTTCGTGTCTATGGTAGGTGCAGCCTTACAAATTGGTGATGATGCAAATACAAAAGCTCATGTAATCTGGTTAGTTATGGCATACGTATTCCACACAATGGGTGAGCTATGTCTATCACCAATTGGATTATCAATGGTATCTAAGCTCGCTCCGCTGAAGTTTACCTCACTATTGATGGGTATGTGGTTCCTATTCTCTGGTTTAGGCAACTACGCAGCAGCATCAATTGGTCAGCTTGTAGGTGAAAGTGGCCCTCTAAACACCTTTGGTGGTGTAGCAATTATGGCTTTCATCGCAGGTATTTGTTTATGGCTGTTGGCAGACAAACTTGTTGATTGGATGCATGATGCTGATACCTCTCAGGATGAGTTAGAAATTCTCGAAGAAGAATTAGAGATTACTGCTGACAAACAGTAACCTTAAGCCCCACAGTTTATGCTGTGGGGCTACGTACTTCCCGCCGTTAGATCTTTACTAGTTAACTACACTCGATATCATTTCGTACTTTCGACTTCCCTATTTAAATATTCACTGAAATTGACAACCACTAACTTTGTAAACAATTCGATACATTCACTCTAACTTTATTTGGCGAAAACAAAACGAATAAAATACAAAAAAGCTTATAAATATCAGTTCATTAAATATTTATTAACGGCGCTTTATTTACTCTTTTTGATCTTTATTTTTACTATTTTCACTTCACATGATGAAATTAAAACCATTGTCTCATTAAATTTACAAAAGGGACTTTGGCTAAATAACGCTGTGATCTTCCCCAAATTGAATTTCTGGTTAATCATCCGCTCATTACATAACAATAATTCTTTTTAGCGCAGTGCTTATAATTGCGGGAGTAATGACAATGAGCGAAGTAAATAATCCGTTAGGCCTAATGGGCATTGAATTCACTGAATACGCAACACCTGATGCAGATTACATGGACAAAGTGTTTACTGATTTTGGCTTTTCAAAGCTAAAAAAATTCAAAGGTAAAGACATTGTGTACTACAACCAACACGACATTCATTTCTTACTAAACAATGAGCGTGAAGGTTTCTCTGCTGAATTTGCTAAAAGCCACGGCCCAGCAATCTGTTCTATGGGTTGGCGTGTAGAGAATGCGCAAAAAGCATTCGAGGTTGCTGTTGAGCGTGGTGCAAAACCTGCGACAGACTCAACTCACAAAAACTTACCATACCCTGCTATTTACGGTATCGGCGACAGCTTAATTTATTTCATCGAGCAATTTGGCGACAAAGGTTCTATCTATGAGTCAGATTTTGAAGATTTAAGCGAGCAAAACATTGTTGAAGACAAAGGCTTCATCCGTATCGACCATTTAACCAATAACGTTTATAAAGGCACGATGGAAACATGGGCTAACTTCTATAAAGACGTATTTGGTTTTACTGAAGTTCGTTACTTTGACATTAAAGGTCAAAAAACAGCGTTATTATCTTACGCACTAAAATCGCCGTGCGGCACTTTCTCGATTCCAATCAATGAAGGTAAAGATAACAACAACAACCAAATCGATGAGTACTTAAATGAGTACAATGGTCCGGGTGTACAGCATTTAGCATTCCTAACGAATGACCTAGTAAGTTCACTTGATAAGCTTGACCAATCAACGATTGCGACACTAGATATCATCCCAGAGTACTACGACACCATTTTTGACCGTGTGCCTTGGGTTAAAGAAGACAAAGAGAAGATCCGTAAGCATCAAATCCTTGTAGATAGCCAAAGCGAAAACTGTTATCTACTGCAAATTTTCTCGAAGAACCTATTTGGTCCTATCTTCATCGAGATGATCCAACGTGTAGATGACGGCGGTTTTGGTGAAGGTAACTTCCAAGCCCTTTTCGAGTCAATCGAGCGTGATCAAGAGCGTCGTGGTGTAATCTAAATCATCATAATGAATAAAAAGCAGCGTTTAACACGCTGCTTTTTGTCGTTTTAAATTCTGTTTTAAACTAACTGTTTAAATTGCGTTGATTGCCTCCATATAGATAACTAATAAATCAGCGCGAACCAATAAGGAAAGAGTATGAGCCTAATTAACGAAACCCACGATATTAATCTAAAAAGCTGGGTTGCATCTGCTAACGAAGCGAACTGTGACTTCCCAATTCAAAACCTTCCTTTTGCAGAAGTACGTCGTAAAAATTCAGACGAAGCGTTCCGTGGCGCTGTAGCAATTGGTGATCAAGTTATCGACTTAGCAAAAGTAAATGAACTTGGTTTATTCTCTGGTGATGCACAGATTGCCGTAAAAGCTGCAAGCCAAGCTACATTAAATGAATTTATGGGTCTTGGTCAGCAGTATTGGTCTGCACTGCGTCTAGCGTTATCAAAAGCACTTCGTGAAGGTGCCAGTGAGCAAGCGCAATTAAGCGAAGCGCTTATCGCTCAAGCTGACATCGAATTTGCACTACCGTGCCGTATTGGTGATTACACTGACTTTTATACCTCTATTTACCACGCAACAGCGGTAGGTAGTCTATTCCGCCCTGATAACCCACTTCTACCTAACTACAAATGGGTACCAATTGGTTATCACGGCCGTTCATCGTCAATTGATGTATCTGGTCAAACGTTCCACCGCCCTAATGGTCAAACTAAAGCGCCAGATGCAGAAGTCCCTTCATTCGGCCCTTGTAAACGCCTTGACTACGAACTTGAGTTAGGTATTTACCTTGGTAAAGGTAATGAATTAGGCGATGCAATTGCCATTGAAAATGCTGAAAACCACGTATTTGGATTCTGTGTATTTAATGACTGGTCTGCACGTGATTTACAAGCGTGGGAATACCAGCCGCTTGGTCCATTCCTTGCGAAAAACTTCGCTTCGACTGTATCACCTTGGATTGTTACGACAGAAGCACTGGCACCATTTAGAACAAACTGGACACGTGACGAAAACGATCCACAACCAATGGATTATTTAGAGTCAGCTCATAACCGTGAGTTTGGTGCATTTGATATCAAAATGGATGTACAAATCGAAACTGAAAAGATGCGTGCAGCCGGCGAAGCACCAACACAAGTATCTAAATCAAGCTTCAAGCACTCTTACTGGACAGTTGCGCAAATGGTGACTCACCACACTGTAAATGGCTGTAATTTTCAACCAGGCGATATGTTAGGTTCGGGTACGCAATCAGGCCCTGAGCACGAAGAAGCAGGTTCATTATTAGAGCTTTCTCGCGGTGGTAAAGAAAAGATCACCCTTGCTAATGGTGAGCAGCGTGCTTTCTTAGAAGACGGCGACAACGTAATCATGCGTGGTTGGTGCGAAAAAGACGGTTTTGCACGAATTGGTTTTGGTTCAGTTGAAGGAACCGTGCTACCTGCTAAATAAAAGTAACTCACTATTTTTATTTCCAGAACAAGTATTAAGGGCATTTTTTGCCCTTTTTTTTGTGCTTTTTCAGCTGAGTTACAATTTTTTGCTGGCTTTTTTAACTGAGGTTGCTATCTTAACTCGGTTATTAGTTAAATTTTGTACGCCATGTTAGTTAAACTTAAGTCTTTTTATCGCACGTTTTTTCCAGCTCGACAGCTGTTGATCCGTCAAAATGGCGAAGTAAAACACTTGGTATTAGCGCCTTGGCTACAATTGACGACCTTAATGGTTATTTTAATAGCCATTGCTTGGCTTAGTATCTCAACACTTCAAATCATTTCACAAGCAGACAAGATAACCAGCATTGAGCAAAAACAGGTTACCAAGCAACAAGAGTGGAAAAAGCAGCACTTTCAACAGCAAGCTGCCTATGAAAAACAATTAGAGCAACTAGCAATTCTTGAGCAAAAACAAGCGCTATTGCAAAGCATGATTGAATCACTACCTGAATCGATGAACAAACCCACCTTGCCAAACGATGCTGAACCTCTACTTTTACCGATTAAAGAAAATGCTGAAGATTTTCATGCTCCTTTAGAAGATGAGCAGCAACCAAAACAAGTAAAACGCTTAGAAAGTATGACTGAGCGTTTGGCACGTCTTGATGCGGCTTATAATCGTAGTTTCGTAGTGCTAGATGAACAAATCAAATTACGCCATCAAGAAATTGTTGCCATGCTCGAAGGGGCTGGTCTTGATAGTAGTCTAACCAATACCTCAATACTTGAAAGCTCAGAAACAGCCCAGGGTGGCCCGTTAGACTTGTTTGACGAATCAAGAATACCTGCTGAATTTCTAGCAATTGCCGACAACTTACTAGCGTTAAACAACCTAGAAAACTTGCTGAGTGAGTTACCACAAACACTCCCAGCTGCTGACTACTATATTTCTAGCAGTTTTGGCTTACGCAAAGACCCAATGAATGGCCGCCGTGCTTTTCATAAAGGTGTTGATTTAGCCGGTTGGCATAAAACCGAAATTTTTGCTCCAGCCGATGGCACCGTACTTCGTGCAGGTCGTAATGGCGGCTATGGCAACTTTATCGAACTACAACACAAAAATGGCTTCGTTACTCGCTTCGGCCACCTTAATAAAATTAAGGTTAAAAAAGGCCAAACAGTAACTAAAGATGATGTCATCGGTTTAATGGGTAGTACTGGCCGTAGTACCAGTACCCACCTACATTACGAAGTTTTAGTGAATGGCAAACATGTCAATCCAGTTAAAATAACAAAGGCGCTTTCTCGTGTTCGGTAAAAAAAAACAATCAACAGCTAGTTCGTCTGGCTCATCATTAAAAAGAACCAACCATACTCCTTCTATTATTTCTGAAGACGTACGCTTAACAGGTAGCCTTACCAGCCAAGGTGAGGTTCAACTTGATGGTCGTATCGAAGGCGACTTACATGTTAAACACTTAGTGATTGGTCACACAGGTATGATTGAAGGTGTTATCGAAGCAGACAGTGTGGTCGTAAAAGGTAAAATCATTGGTTCACTCATTGCCAACAAAGTGACAATTGAAAGTACTGCTGAAGTCCATGGTGATGTATTTCACGACACTTTAAGTATTGAAGCCGGAGCTATCATTGAAGGCAGCTTAAAACATCGTCATGAAGAAGATAATGTGGCGCCTATTAAGCCTGAAGAACAAACGAGTAATTCAATATTGGCTGATGATGACAACGACTTGTCGTTTGTAAACAAACAAGCCGCTGATAAGTCTTAACGTTTTTTGGCGGTTACATACATAGTGATATCCGCGGTGAAGACAAGTTCATCGCGGCTATTGTAAACCTTAACGGGCACTAGCAAATCCTGCTTTTCTAGCCACTCACTCGGCACTTCAATCTGGGCAACTGCACGCATGTCTGTATCAATTTTTGCTAAGTAGTTTACTGTCATGCCTTTTGGGATCCAGCGATGCGTTTTTGCAGGTACCGTTGCATCAACCATTAAACCTGCGCATAGCTCTGCCACATTGCACTGTGCAATTGCATGGATGGTACCAATGTGATTATGGATTGCGCGGCGATTTTTAACAGTTGCACTGCAATGCCCAGCAGTCAAATTTGTGATCAATGGCTTTATAGACCCAAAGTAAGGTGCTTTAAAGCACACGGCTTTACTAAACAACCAGTTACCTTTCGGCAATGACTGACACTTAGTCCAAATTTTTAATAATGATGATGGTGAGCTCACGACGTTTATCCATTATTTTTATGATGTAAGATAAAAAACTAACACATCAGACCAGATAGCGAAATGGAAATTTTTTGTAAGCAGTTTTAATGATTACGTATGTATTACACTTTTAGCCAAGTGAACGCTTTTCTTTTCCTTTAGGGGCACATAAAATACCGTTTTAAAGGAGAGCGAATGCAGTCACGCCAGCACAAAAACCTCAGCTTACTATTTATTCTTGGCCTTCTGGTTATCTTTAGCCCGTTAGCAATAGATATTTACTTACCCGCATTTCCGACTATTGCAGAACAATTCAGTGCTTCAGAAAAGCAAATTCAGCAAACCGTCGCTATTTTTATGCTTACTGTCGGACTTGGGCAGCTCATTGCAGGGCCATTAGCAGATAAATTTGGGCGTAAGCCTGTAGCAATAACCGGTGTGACAATTTATGGTTTAGCGGCGTTTGGCGCGTATTTAGCACCTGATTTTACAAGCCTGATGATTGCAAGAGCACTGCAAGGTTTGGGGGCCTGTGCCACATTTGTAGTAGCGTTTGCCATTGTAAGAGATCGATTTGGTAGTGAACGCAGCGGCCAAATTATTACTTATCTTAATGGTATCGTTTGCTTTATCCCTGCCCTCGCGCCAATTTTAGGCGCTTGGCTCACAGTACAGTTTGGCTGGCGCATGAACTTTTTATTCATGGCTGTATTTGCACTCATTGGTTTATTCATAACCTTGTTAATGTATAAAGAAACCCGCCCTGCAGATAGTGTATATAGTGGTCATATTCTTGACCTGCGCCGTTTTATGCCAATTATCAGCACGCCATTGTTTTTATTCCATAGCTTAATTTGCTTGGTAACTATGTCGGCTATTTTAGTCTTCGTTACGCTAGCACCTGGCTGGCTTATTACAGAATTAGGTGGCAGTGTTACCGACTTTACTTTCTGGTTTACCTGTAATGCGGTATTGAGCATTGTGGCAAGCTTTATAATGCCACTGTACATCAAACGTCAACCAAAGCGCGCGCTAAAAGCAGGACTCCTGCTGCTTGTAATCGCAGGAGCCTTAATGTTGGCCTTAAGCCAACAACGTACTGCGCTTGCGTTGATGTTTCCGATGTTTATTGCTGCGTTTGGTTTTGCACTGACACTTGGCTCATCAGCAGGCCGTGCATTAAGTTTGTTCCCTAAACAAGCAGGTACGGCTTCAGCACTTATTGGCTTAATGCAAATGAGTGGCGCAAGTTTATTAGTCTTTATAACGCAATTGTTAAATTTGACTACACCAGTATTAATTGGCGTACATTTTTTAATGCTCATCCCATTTGCCTACTTATTGATCAAACATAAGCATTTGTCATAAATCAGCGGGCATTGATTGCCTAATGCTGATCAGTTAAGAATATTTTTATGATCACTTGACTGATCTTTTCATAGCTTCAAAATCCGATATTAGAAATAATATCGGATTTTTTATGTCTCTAATTCAGCACTTCGATGATATGTCCTCCTTTTTAGATGAT
>NZ_JACDWV010000101.1:0-623 GCF_016464105.1 Pseudoalteromonas sp. bablab_jr010
GAAATGTTTGGTTTTGAACCGAGCTTAATTGTTGGTGGAGAAGCTATTTTTGACAATATTAACAAGGTAAATATTTTTGTTCACTTATCTATATTGGCGCAATTTGGTCAAATCGAAGTACTTGATCATGATGCACTTATACGAAAAGCTTTTTCATAATTAGTAATACTATTTAAAATCGTTCTTTAACAACACGGATGTTCTATAGGCTTGGGCTATTTGGCTTAAGCCTTGCAGATATTTTGGCTCTTATTGCCTAACCCATTTTGGCGATAGCGATTTTGACTACGACCCACTGGGTCGTCGTATTGCTAAGCAAACTGAACACGGTATATTTGTGATAACGACCAACTAATAGGAGAATACCAGCACGGCGAGTATACCTGGTACATCAACCTGCCCAATCAATTTCACCCGGTCGCACTGATTAAACAAGGTGAGCTGTATTACTACCACCTAGACCAACTAAACACCCCACGTTTTGTTACAAATAATAACGCAGAAGTTGTATGGCAAAACCATGCTGATGTGTACGGCTATGAAGAACCAGAAGCTAATGCTGACTTTAATGAAGAAAACAGCTTCACTCAGCCAATACGTTTTCAAGGGCAATATTTTGATGA
>NZ_JACDWV010000102.1:0-1304 GCF_016464105.1 Pseudoalteromonas sp. bablab_jr010
ACAAAGGTTTCAGCCATTGCAATAAGTTTATTTATTACGCTCGGTACTTTTCCTGCTGAGGTGTGAGGCAACATCATTAACTCCTTGATGATATAGCCAGAAGCATTGCTGTAACTGAGTTGATAAGGCCATATCCCTTTCAGGCTGTAAGCCATCTTAGTCATCATATATCGTACTAAATTGTATGCGAGCAATACGCCCCATAACTCTTGTTTTACTAGCTCTGGGGTTTTGCTACGTAACGTTAATTCATTTTTGAGCAAGTACTGTTTCATTTCCCTGAACCCAAGCTCTATTTCCCAACGGTGACTGTATAGATCGACGATATCAGCACTTGGATATTTCATTGGGTCGGTCATAGACGTCAGTATCTGATGCTGTTTTCCATTGATGGTTTTCGTCAACAATCTAGCTTCGATAGTAGTAGGTAAGTCTGGGTACCTCTTTCGTGATTGAGGTGTTGTTTTTAGTCTAATCAGTTGGTTATGTTTTCCAAACTCCCTGATAACTTCATATTGCGTGCCTTTTTTTAAGGGAATTAGCCAGTGCCTTGATGTACCAGTGGTAGACCATTTATGAAGTAGCCCTAATGAGTAAAAACCTTTATCAAACAGCGTTAGGCTATTGTCGGGTGTTTGCTCTATCAGCTGCTCAGCGAGCGTCATTTCATTAGCCGCAACGGCGTCAAAGGCGGATGCGGTCAATAAGTGACTTGTGAGTTCCATTTGACAGACCATACGAATTTGAGGAAAAGCCGATTCGCGTTTGTCATTGTGCAACTTACCAAATGCATCATTGTTAGCTGGCGTGTCTTCTGCACGCCACACCACGCCATCAACGCCAAGTAAGGTTAATCCACACCAGTTTGGATGTGGTGTGTCTTGATGCCAACGGGATTGAGTCATATTAAAGATATGACGAATAGATTCCGAGCCTAAACGCTGTCTTGCTTGAACAATCGCACTAGGAGCTACAAAAGGTTTCTTACTTGGTAATACAATATCAAGACGATTAATGACCTGAGTCATAGGCATATCTCGAAACAATGCGCTGCCAATCACACTCCAGACCATTAGCTCAAGAGGTAGCCTGCGCTTCCTGAGTGTTGCGACCCCAGACTCTGCAAGTGCTTGTTGTATTAAAGACTCATCCAGTATTTCCGACAAGCTGTGAATATTAGAATCGATAAATGATGAAATATTGGCGAAGCTATGATTAAGGGGCATAAAAAAATCCGATGACCTGTGATCATCGGATTTTGATCCTATTATGCCAAATGTCAATTGCTTAACTGATCGGCATTG
>NZ_JACDWV010000103.1:0-727 GCF_016464105.1 Pseudoalteromonas sp. bablab_jr010
ATCGCGTTTACCAGTCACTTCTAAATACTCATCATCGTAAAAAAAAGGGAAAGGTTGGCCGTCATGGGCATTGCTTTGGAAAATACCATGTCCTAATTGCGAAGCGCGAATAACATAGAGCCAAGCATGGTAGCTATTGGGGTTTTGAATCGCTTCCATGGGGAACGAGTCAATGATATTGCGGGTAAACTGTGTATGGAGTCCTAAGCGAGGATTTTTTTGAATACGGGGTATATTTTTATCTTCGTGCTTTTTATAGCGCTCTACCATATGGTCATAACTAACTTGTGCAAAGCTGTAATGGCTTTCAATCATTTTATTAGTTCCTTAAAATCCTATATCAAAAATCGATACGTCAATAACTTCGATAAGCCCTGCATCATTGGCTTTTTGTTGAATACCTATGTATTCAACTGCCCCATCTAATCTTGCATCATCAATATCATCCAGCATATCTTGAATGCCTTGAACCTCTTTCACAAAATCATCATCGCCCGCTAAGTAGCGTGGGTCTTTTGTTAGCGTATCAAGCTTAGAAGTGTAATTGTCAATTATCGAATTCATATACTTTTCAGAGCCTTGTTGCGCTCTATCTTTACCAGCACTCCGGCTACCCCAACTGGCATTACCGCCTTTGGCTTCGATAATTAATACTTTACCGTCTTCTGTTGCATACACTTGGTCAAATTGGCCTTGTTTGCCTTTACCTGGGAGTTTGCTTGCCAAT
>NZ_JACDWV010000104.1:0-727 GCF_016464105.1 Pseudoalteromonas sp. bablab_jr010
ATCGCGTTTACCAGTCACTTCTAAATACTCATCATCGTAAAAAAAAGGGAAAGGTTGGCCGTCATGGGCATTGCTTTGGAAAATACCATGTCCTAATTGCGAAGCGCGAATAACATAGAGCCAAGCATGGTAGCTATTGGGATTTTGAATCGCTTCCATGGGGAATGTGTCGATTAAGTTTGTTTTTAAGCGAGTGTGCATTTGATAACCAGGGTTTTTCTGTATCATTGCCAGTTCATTTTCTCTTAATCTACTATATAACTTTATGGTTCGGTCGTAGCTTACTTGTGCAAAGCTGTAATGGCTTTCAATCATTTTATTAGTTCCTTAAAATCCTATATCAAAAATCGATACGTCAATAACATCAACAAGCCCGGCGTCATTGGCTTTTTGTTGTATGCCTACGTACTCAATTTGTTGGCTTTTAGTTGCTATTTCAATCTCATCCAGCATATCTTGAATGCTCTCAACCTCTTTTACAAAATCATCATCGCCCGCTAAGTAGCGAGGGTCTTTTGTTAGCGTATCAAGCTTAGAAGTGTAATTGTCAATTATCGAATCCATATATTCTAAGGAGCCTTGTTGGGCTCTATCTTTACCAGCACTCCGGCTACCCCAACTGGCATTACCGCCTTTGGCTTCGATAATTAATACTTTACCGTCTTCTGTTGCATACACTTGGTCAAATTGGCCTTGTTTGCCTTTACCTGGGAGTTTGCTTGCCAAT
>NZ_JACDWV010000105.1:0-283 GCF_016464105.1 Pseudoalteromonas sp. bablab_jr010
ATATTTAGCTAGATTAAAAAATGGCGTATATTGAGCAAGTTTATAAATGGTATACCCAAACCACCTCAAGATGCAGAATTCAGCGTTTCACAGGTGCTTAATATCAAGGCGTTACTTTGCAACAATGGCAGTCCCTTTTAAAAAGTAACAACGATGAGAGTAAGTGCCTGTGAAACGCCCAACGGGTTGGTTTAAAAGCGATTTATACTGCGTTATTGATTTTAACAATAGAACCACTATTACTTGCAATCAATGCCTTGCCTAAATCGCTTTTAATTCCAAC
>NZ_JACDWV010000106.1:0-242 GCF_016464105.1 Pseudoalteromonas sp. bablab_jr010
GTTGGAATTAAAAGCGATTTAGGCAAGGCATTGATTGCAAGTAATAGTGGTTCTATTGTTAAAATCAATAACGCAGTATAAATCGCTTTTAAACCAACCCGTTGGGCGTTTCACAGGCACTTACTCTCATCGTTGTTACTTCTTAAAAGGGACTGCCATTGTTGCAAAGTAACGCCTTGATATTAAGCACCTGTGAAACGCTGAATTCTGCATCTTGAGGTGGTTTGGGTATACCATTTATA
>NZ_JACDWV010000012.1:0-299 GCF_016464105.1 Pseudoalteromonas sp. bablab_jr010
CCACGGAGTGATTCATGACTGGGGTGAAGTCGTAACAAGGTAGCCCTAGGGGAACCTGGGGCTGGATCACCTCCTTATACGATTTAGAACTTATTTGTTCGTAGTGTCCACACAGATGATTGTTAGTTAGCTAAACCGCTTGGTTTAACTAATTAATATGCTCTTTAAAAATTTGGAAAGCTGATATTAAAATTCTTATAGATATTCGTATCTATAAAGAGTTTTCAAAAGTAAAAATATGCCATTAATTGAAAGATTAATTGGTATCTACTTTAGTATTCTCATCATTATTTGATGAA
>NZ_JACDWV010000107.1:0-493 GCF_016464105.1 Pseudoalteromonas sp. bablab_jr010
ATTGCTCATCTTGTTTTACTAAACCTGTCAGTAACTCATTTAATGTTTCTTTTAATGTTGATTGCGCTTTAAATAATTCATAGCACTGAGCTAGACACTGCCTTAAACCAGCGGTTAACCCATTATCGCTATCCTCTAGAATCTCAGGAATAGCTTGCCTAAACGCGCATTCTGATTGCTTGATTACAATCCCAAACTCAAGTAACAGGCCTCTGATTTGATTAGCCAGCTGTCGTTTCTGCTTTTCAGCTAAGGCGCGCATTCGCTCTATTGACTGTAAGCTTTGCTGTGCTTGCGTCAGTGATTTACACGGGCGGACATTAGGTGAGAAAGAAGCGGCAGCTATTGCAATGACATCATTTGCATCTGTTTTCTGGCCAACTCTAAATGCTTTGACAAATCGAGGATCTAGAATCACGACTTCATGACCAACACTACGTGCTTTGCGTGCCCAATAATGAGCACCACCACATGATTCCATAACAACTTTACA
>NZ_JACDWV010000108.1:0-504 GCF_016464105.1 Pseudoalteromonas sp. bablab_jr010
ATTGATTATCTGTCGTGAAATTTTGTGCGCAAAGTCGAGCCTTTGCCTTGAGATTTTACCGTGTAGTTTATTGATGCGTTGTTTAGTTTTGTGCCAACGATTTGAGCCTTTGGTTCGACGCGCAAGCTGGCGTTGCAATTGATTTAGCTTCTCTTTTGACTGCTTTAAAAACTTCGGATTATCGGCCACAAATCCGTTCGAACCAACCACCGTTTGCTTTGAGTTGATATCAAAACCAGTGATCTTTTCCAAAACCTGTTTAGCCGTTTTACACTCTACTTCCTGTGTGATGCTGCATTCCCACTTTCCGTGACGATATTGAATAGTTACGGTCTTAATTTTGCTCGCAAGCCCACGATGCAAAACGATTGGCACTTTGCCGACCTTTGGGATGCTTATAGCGTCATTTTCAATTCGAATACAGTTGGAATTATTGACCGCTCGGAAGCTATCATTGTGAAGCCGCTTCCTTTTGTAGGAAACTTTGTGCTTTGGAAAATGCTG
>NZ_JACDWV010000109.1:0-374 GCF_016464105.1 Pseudoalteromonas sp. bablab_jr010
AAACCAAATTTGCTTGGTGACAATAGCGTTTTGGACCCACCTGACCCCATGCCGAACTCAGTAGTGAAACGAAACAGCGCCGATGATAGTGTAGCAGCTGCTATGTGAAAGTAGGTCATCGCCAGGCTCCAAATTAAAGAAAGCCCGATTCAAAAGAGTCGGGCTTTTTGCGTTTGTAGCTGTCAGACAGGTAGGTTGGGTAGAGCGAAGCGAAACCCAACATGAGTTAGCGAGTTACAAGTTAGCAAGGGTAAAGTTGAACTGTAGTGTTGTTTAGTACAGAGTCACCCTCAGCATTAACCCAGTTCATTCCCCAGGTAGGTTGGGTAGAGCGGAGCGAAACCCAACATAATCCCTGTCTCTTATACACATCT
>NZ_JACDWV010000110.1:0-26933 GCF_016464105.1 Pseudoalteromonas sp. bablab_jr010
CTGTGAATATTAGAATCGATAAATGATGAAATATTGGCGAAGCTATGATTAAGGGGCATAAAAAAATCCGATGACCTGTGATCATCGGATTTTGATCCTATTATGCCAAATGTCAATTGCTTAACTGATCGGCATTGGAGCCTGGGCTCTGCTTTTTATTTTGTTTAATTCAACGGTACGTCAACTTAATTAAATACTACGTTTTCGCTGCCTGGAGCGGCTTTAAACTCTTCAATTATACGTGCGCAATCCGCTTTGATTTCATCGCTATGTTGCTCTTCAGCACGCCAGCGAGCAGTGTCCATTTTAAAAATCTCTTTTTTAGAGTATTTCTTACGGGCATCGTGCGTTGGCATATCTTTTACGGCTTCGTACATTTTAAATATGCCTGGGTAGCGCTCACTTAGCTCAAACTCTTCAGCAAAGCTATATTGAGAGATCAGCACCCAAATACGTAAGCAGCCTTCTGAGAACTCACATTGCTCTTCATTCATTGCACGGGCAATTAAATGAATGCTATCGGCTAGCTTTGCATTACGCTTTGCTTTTGATGCCGCAAGTTTTTGCTCATGCTCAGCTTGCTTCTTGGCGATAAGCTTATTTTGCTCTTTTAGTTTATACAGAAGTTGTCCTGCATAAAACGCAAGCCCTGCGATAATTGCCGCACCAATTAAGATGGCAATAATCAAGGTTGTGCTCATCGCTCATCCTCATCTTCGTCATCAAACCATTCGTTGGCTAAATCATCAGATAAGTACTTATCGAAGTCAGATTCACCTTCATCGTATGAATCATCTTCAAAGTCATCTTCGTACTCGTCTTCATCTTCAATGCCTAATAACTCGCAAAGTGCTTGGTGGCGAGCAATACGGCTATTGAAGTACTTAGCGTCTTTACCTGTTAATAACTCACCGCGCTCATGACGCTCAACCAGCTTAAGTAGACGCTCGTCATTCTCTAGCGCTTCTAACTCTTGCTCTGGTGTTAGTTCAGGCTCAGTCACTTTCTTAAGCTCAACCATAGGTTTTAAGTTGCGTTTCATTTCAACTTTCGGCTCAGCCTTAGGCGCAACTAAAGAAATCGGCTTTTTACTACCAACACGCTTATCTTTCGGTTGATTGTTTGCAGCAGTGTTTTCTGCATTTTGTGCATCAGGTGCATTTCGAGACCCAGGTTTAGCACCTTTGGTCTTTTTAACTCGCTGCTCTTTTAACGCGCGCATCTCTCTAAGCTTTTCTTTGCTCAGACGTACAGGACCATTCGATGGAATTTTACGCGACTTTTTCTTTCTACTCATATCTTGATCATCTCACTTAAGAGGTTGTGCACAACGCCTTTGTGGCATTGTAATGCTGGCATAACCAGAAGAATTCGATGTGCGGATGTGGTTGGTCAACTTGACGAACTGCGCACTTTTCATACTTTTAGTACAAACGGTGGCTATTGTAACAGGACAAATAAAAAGGCGGTAGAGAAAACATCTCTACCGCCTACTAATCTGAGCGCCAATTATCTGGACACTTCTCCCTTCGACTTTTTAGTCTTTATTATTTTTATTATTATTGTTTATCCATTTTGTTATTGTTTTAACCTTCCGTGTAGCATTCCATTTTGTTTTTATTATTAAACTTCCATGAGCTTTTATTATTCTCGGTCAATCCTGACACTTTTTTGTTATTTCCTTTAGGACACCTAACTAGTGTCAACCCCTAAAGATTTGCCGCAGTTACTTTCCTTATTACATTGTCCATGTTGTTTTTGCTGTCTCAGCGACAGTGGTTAATTTACTTATTAATAAAATTGTTACAACTAATTTATATAATTTTTCTTACAGATGACTTATTGCAACATTGTCATTTTAATTAATAACAAAGACTTAGCAAAAATAGTGAAATAAAAATAAGACTTGGCTTACAGCTAGATATGGTCAATGTCTCACAAGGGAGTGGGAAATTTCGACATACGTTAGGTACAAAAAAAGCAGCTTGCGCTGCTTTTTCAAACTCTTTACATACTACTGCGGAGCATTTCTTTCCGCAATCAGACTTTAGTGTAAGCCACCTAAGTATTTTGAAAGTACTTCGATGTCTTTGTCTGTTAGCTTTTTAGCGATGTCTTGCATCATACCGTTTAAGTCGTTATTACGCGTACCATCACGGAATTTTTCAAGTTGTGACTTGATGTATTCTGGATGTTGGAACGAAATTTTCGGGAATTTAGCTAGTGATGTACCGTTACCACGAGGACCGTGACACGCAGCACATGCTGGAATACCACGCTCTGCATCACCGGCTTTATAAAGCTGCTGACCTACTTCTACTACATCTTTAGGTGTTGCACCTTCAGACATATTTAAAGAAGAGAAGTAAGCTGCTAGGTCTTTCATGTCTTGATCGCTAAGCGGCATAGCCATACCACTCATTACTGGATCCATACGACCTTCTTTGCCGCCAGATGTCATACCTAATTTAAACTCTTGTAATTGTTTATAGATATAATCTGCGTGTTGGCCTGCAATTTTAGGGTAGATATTAACCGGTGCATTACCGTCTGGGCCGTGACAAGCCGCACACGTTGCCGATTTCTCTTTACCTGCGTTTACATCGCCATCAAATGCTGTTGCGTTGCTTGCTGACAACGTACCAAGCAATATAGTTAAAGATAGTGCTATTTTTTTCATGGTGAATTCTCTGTTTCCGACCCTGTATCATCTACAATATGGATGTTGTGATTTCTATATTCTACACGATAATAAATTCTCTGGCACGTTTTCTGCCCACATTAAGCTCATAATTTATAGGGATTTGACTTAGATTAAGTTTACACCTAGTAATTTTCCTAATTTAAAGCCAATTTAGCACGCTTAAATACGCTTTTGAATGCTGCTTTAATAGTATAAAATACGTGCCTTAAGTGGAAATTAGCCACTGTTTGTTATTTTTTATAAAAGACTAGGAGAGCCTGTGCTCAAATCTCGTATCAAATACAATACTGCGTCCTTTGTTACCAGCGCACCTGATATCTCACGCTTACCTGCTGATACGGGGATTGAAGTCGCGTTTGCTGGTCGCTCTAATGCGGGTAAATCAAGTGCTTTAAACACGTTAACTGATCAAAAGTTAGCGCGTACTTCTAAAACACCTGGTCGTACTCAGCTGATCAATACCTTTGAACTTGATGCCGATAAACGCCTTATCGACTTACCAGGCTATGGTTTCGCCAAAGTTCCTATCGAAATGAAGAAGAAATGGCAAAAATCGCTAGGTGAATACTTACAAAAACGTCAAAGCTTAAAAGGTATCGTTGTTTTGATGGATATTCGCCACCCGTTAAAAGATTTAGACCGTGACTTAATCGACTGGGCGGTGGGCAGCGAAATTCCAGTGCTGGCACTATTAACTAAAGCTGACAAGCTAAAACAAGGCGCGCGTAAAGCTCAAGTTTTACAAGTTCGTCGTGAGTTAAGTAGCTTAGACGGTGATATTACAGTACATGCCTTCTCTTCACTAAAAGGCACCGGCTTACCTGAAGTTGCTAAAAAGCTCGATGAGTGGTTTTTAGGCCCTATTGAAGCGCAAGCACCTGAGTCTGACGAACAACCAGAAGACTAAGTGCTTAGGCCAAGTAATAACGCTTGGCTAATGATTCTATATAATAGCCCTGCTCATCTGAGCAGGCTATTTCAGCCCACTGATAATAAACATTTCTCGATACCCTCGCAGCCAAGCCATGTGCTAATTGAAGATAAGGCACACTGACACCTTCAAATTCTCTCAGTAATAGTGGTTGCTTTGCTGATACCAACCAAGCGCGCTGTAAATTATCGACACAACATAGAGCAAGGCCTTGCTCTGTCTCTTCAAAACGCCAATCAACAATAATAAAAGGCACATCAATGACAGTGATGGCCATTTTCTCGACGGGTGTTTTTAAAAAATAACTATCTGCCTCTTTGCAAAGCACAGAGGCAAAGAGTTTAACCATTGCCTCGCGTTTTATTTCACTGCCGCCATAAAACCACCGCCCTTGCGCATCAATCGTTATTGGCACTTGCCCACAGTTTTGTGGCTGCCATTGATCAAAAGGTTTATCGGGCGTCTGAAGAGCGGCTTCTAAGTCAGCAAGTGATTGCATTATTTTTCTTTATCTAGCGTCAAAGAAAATGTTACAGGAACCGCCGTTGCAATTGATGGTAAGCCCGCAAGCTTTTGTAGTTCACTAATGCCTTCTGTTACTTTGAAATCACTCGCATTAATAATAACTGGCGTAAAAGATGACACGCTAATATCGCCCTTTGCTGACATATTAGCTAGAACATCAATCGTTAGCTCTTTCTTGTTGCCATGAAAGTCTAATTCAGCTTTTAACCCTTTCAGCACATGTTGACCTGGTTTTAGCGTTAACAGCGCTTTGCTTAAGTCAGCAGTTAACACTGCATTAGGGAATTTAGCTGTTTCAAATAACAACTTAGTCATGCGCTCATTGCGGATAGGGATCAGAGTTTCAACCGATGTTAGGTCTATCATCAACTTAAATTGACCTTGTTCGTTAAGTGTACCCGACACGTTTTTGAAATGATGTGCTTCTGCAATAGAGTTCTTTTTAATAGATACAAAGCTTACGTTACTTTGCTCATTATTAACTTGCCAATTTGCGCTGGCTAAAGGGGCAACTAAAATACTCGATAATGAAAAGGCAGCTATTGCCAAAGATTTAAACATAACGCATTCCTTCGAAAGTAAATAAGAATCACTTTGATGGTATCACTTGCGTGTATTTGTGCAATGAATTGTATGATAAGAAAAGAAAAAGCGACTCACTCAACAAGGAGTGAGTCGTTATAGCAAACTGGGGAGAAGCTATCAATACGTTGCATCCTTTCAGATGCATCATCAACAGGATGTCCTACAGGATGAGGACGGCGCGGACTTTATCAAATACCAGATTAAAAA
This sequence comes from Pseudoalteromonas sp. bablab_jr010, assembly GCF_016464105.1. Taxonomy (NCBI): domain Bacteria; kingdom Pseudomonadati; phylum Pseudomonadota; class Gammaproteobacteria; order Alteromonadales; family Pseudoalteromonadaceae; genus Pseudoalteromonas; species Pseudoalteromonas sp. bablab_jr010. Next base: position 4,953 of record NZ_JACDWV010000110.1, read on the forward strand.
TAAATTGCTTAACCGCAGAAAAAACACAAATTGATAAACATATAACGAAACACTAAAACCATCTTTTCCTGCTTACTTTAATTTAACATTACAGAGAACCCAAATTTAAGGTAAGGTGAATTAAAAGCCCACTAAAATCAGGCTTTTTTAAGGCTTATTGGTGATAAATATTGAAGTAGAAGAGTAAAAGGTATGAAAAAAATCCCGTTAATTTTATTTGTTACCTTACTTTTTTTGTTGAGTCCTTGGTGCAATGCCAAAAAAACAACTACCCAATATCCAGTTGTTTTAGTTCATGGGCTAATGGGATTCGATAACCTGCTCGGAATCGATTACTTCTACAATATCGCTAGAACTCTGGAAAAAGATGGTACTTTAGTCTTCACACCTGCCGTTTCTGCTATCAACAGTTCAGAAGTCCGAGGCGAGCAATTACTCACTCAAATAGAATCAATCTTAGCTCTGACTAGTGCTAAAAAAGTAAACTTGATTGGTCACAGTCAAGGTGCGCAAACTGCACGCTATGTTGCATCTATCAGGCCTGATCTAATTGCCTCAGTTACCAGTGTAGGCGGTGCAAATTATGGCAGTGGCATTATTGATCTTATTAATAAGGAGCTAACACCCGGCTCTCAAGCAGAATATACAACTCGATTAGTATTCGATGCATTCGGTGGTGTTATTTCGTTATTATCAGGCAATAGTCAATTACCGCAAAATACACTCGGTGCAATAAATAGTTTAAGCACACAAGGAGCAGCAACATTTAATCAAAAGTACCCCGAAGGCTTGCCCAAAAACGAGTGCGAACAAGGTAATATGCTTGCAAGCAATGGCGTATACTACTTTTCTTGGAGCGGCACAGAAACACTCACTAATATCTTAGATTTAAGTGACTTATCCATGTTATTTGGCTCATTATTTATCTTAGGTCACAGTGACGGTCTCATTTCACGCTGTAGTAGCCATTTAGGGCATGTGATCAAAGATGATTACAAAATGAATCATCTCGATGAGATTAACCAATTTATTGGTTTGCATAGTTTTCGTGAAGTTGATCCAGTTGAACTTTACCGTAGCCACGTGACAAGGTTACAGAAACTAGGGTTATAAAAGCGGTGTTGTATCGTGAAGCCTACCAGAGAGAGAGCACAGCTTTACGCTTACTGATGTTCCAAACGCCATTGTTTAAGCCATGACATCATACCAACACTACTCAATGGGTAATTAAAATAATAGCCCTGTGCAGCATAGGTTTTAAGCGACTTTACAAACTTAAGTTGCTCTAGAGTTTCAACTCCTTCACAAATCACTTTTGCATTATTTTGATTGTGCATATCGACCATGCCCGAAACGAGGCTTCGAATTTGACTTTGATGAGCAAAATCAGCGGTAAGTGAAGCCGCCACTTTAATATACTCAACATTAAGATTCGGAAGCTTAGCTAGCCAAATAGGTGTGTCACCAAAACCATCTATACATAATTTGATACCAATACTATTGAGCCTTGCAACCATCGCTTTACCTTGATCATCTAAACTCATAAATAAATCAAGCGGGCACTCGATAATTAAATCACCCGGCTCTAGTCGATGCTCAGCCATGATACGGTCAACAAACTCAATAAATTCTTCGTGCAGCATCTCAGGGCCAAACACATTTATACTAAGAGGTAATTCAATACCTTCCATTCGTAGTGCCATAGCTAGTTCTGCTGCACGCTCAATAACAAAAGCAGCCACAGGATAGCTTAGGCCTGCAACACGTATATCATCTATAAATTTATTCGCAGAAAGAATCCCTTGCTTAGGATGCTGCCAACGTAACAGCAATTCTAAAAATTCGATTTGCTCATCGCTATTACGAATAACTGGCTGAAAATACAACTCTAGTTCACTTGCAAAATCAAGGTGTGCTAACTCACGTAGTCGTGCTTGCTGCTCCAATTGCTCAATCATCATTTGTGGATGATAAGGCACAATCGCTTTGTCTGGATTTGAATCAAGCGCTAGATTGGCAAACGAAATGAAGTTTTCAAAGCTGTATTCAGGCTCATCACAAACTACATAACTGGCACGAACTTTAACTTCAATGGTGCAATTGGCAACATTAAATGGCTTTAAAGTAACATGGCGAATTTGACTAATTAGTTGCTCATGAAGGTGCTTTTGTTCCTCTAATGAACAAATAAACGCAAAGTTTAAGCCCCCTAAATGCGCCAACTTTTCGGCTTTGCCTGAATTACCCACTATATTAAGAACATTATCAACATTGAGCTGCTGTTTAATTCGGGTTGCTGATTGCGCTAATAACAAATCACCAAAGTCTCGACCTATGTGTTGGTTTACATCGTTAAAACCTTCAAGGCGAAGCATCACTAACGCGCAGTTAGCATCATGCTCCTCGGTCCAAGCAATAAAGCTATTTTTTAGGGCGTTGCGATCGGGTAAGCCTGTAAGAGGTGTCGCATCTAACTCGTCAGTGTGAAGTGGCTCAACGACCACCTGCTCTTCTTCAGGTTCTTCATAGTTAAAAAAGCCTGATATACACAAAATAACGACAGAAAAAACAAGCCAGTAAAGAGCAGTATGTAACAATAAATGAGCTGAATAAAGTACTGTTAATACAATCGCAGCAACAACTGAGATAATGATTGCTAGCCAATTAGTTGTGCGAAATGCCTGCCACAAATGAAAACAAACACTTGCACTTAACAATAACACTAACCAAGGCATGCCAAGACTAAGAATTGCTAATCCAAGCACGCCATTGACGACTAAGCTCAGCCTTAAAATAGAATTTTGAGTAACACATAAGGCACAAATCATTGCCATAAGAACGCAACCAGCTAAAAACACTGGCACAACATCGCTACTTAAATTTGCAAGGCTCACGCTACTACTTGCTAAGCTGGCAATCAAAGACATGTAAAAATACTACGTAAAAAAGACTTATCTAATTAAGTCTACCCAAAATCCACAGATTTAACAGTTTATTTACGCCAAATTGGTAACTTAATTGTGCTGGATGGGTTATTTGCCAATGGGCAATATCAGCACGTGCGCCTACCTTTAACACACCACGATCATCAAGTCCTAAAGCACCTGCAGCGTTTCGAGTTACCCCTGCTAATGCTTGCTCTGGTGTCATCCGAAAAATAGTGCATGCCATGTTCATCATCAAATGCAATGAACATAAAGGCGAAGTACCCGGGTTGAAGTCAGTTGAAATAGCAATTGGAACTTGGTACTGCTGCAGTAGTTCAATTGGCGGATACTTTGTTTCACGTAAGAAGTAAAATGCACCTGGTAATAAAACTGCTGCAGTACCCGCTTTGGCCATTGCCTGAATACCAGCTTCATCTAAGTGTTCAATATGATCCGCAGATAAGCCATTAAATTCAGCAACAAGCTCTGCACCATGTTGATTAGATAACTGCTCAGCGTGCAACTTAACCGGTAAGTTGTGTTTTTTAGCCGCTTCAAACACACGGCGAGTTTGCTCATTACTAAAGCCAACGTTTTCACAAAAAGCATCAACTGCATCAGCTAAATCAGCTTCAACAACACGGTCAAGCATTTCACCGCAAACCAGATCAATGTACTCATCGCTACGGCCTTTATATTCAGGCGGTAATGCATGCGCACCTAAAAACGTGGTTTTAACATCAACAGGGTGATTTTCACCGAGTAAACGTGCCACTTCGAGAAGTTTAATTTCGTTTTCGCAATCAAGACCGTAGCCAGATTTAATCTCTACCGTCGTCACACCTTCTGCATATAATGCATTTAAGCGCTCTTTTGCACTGACAAATAAAGCTTCGTGATCGGCTTCTCGCGTTGCACGTACGGTACTTGCAATACCGCCACCGTTTGCAGCTATTTGCTCATAGCTTACACCTTGTAAACGCTGCTCAAATTCTTCTGCACGGCTACCCGCGAACACTAAGTGAGTGTGGCAATCAATTAACCCGGGGGTTAACCATTGCCCTTTTGCTGACAATGTTGGCGTAGCTAGCGCATCAAACTCTGGTAAATCGGCTTGCTCACCTAACCAAGCAATTTTGCCATCTTTAACAGCAATAGCTGCATTTTCAATAGCACCATAAGGTGCTTCGATGGCTGGGTCCATTGTGGCGATGTTGGCATCTGTGATCACTAAATCCCAGAAAGCTTGATCATTATTGGTTGTGTGCATTTTTCACCTACATTGATACTTGCGATAGGCCCATTACGAGACTAAGTTTAAATTTGCTTAAAGTTTATCAACTCACCTTGTATATACAAGATAATTATGTCACCTTCAAACACACTGTTTACTCACCACATATAAACGCATAATGAGTGTTCCTAAATTTGCGCAAATAAAAGAGTTCATTCTGGAAAATATTCGTTCTGGAGCTTGGCAAGAAAATCACCGAGTGCCCTCTGAAAATGAGCTTACCAACCAGTTTAAAGTTAGTCGTATGACTGCAAGACGAGCACTCAGTGAATTAACCGATGCAGGTATATTAACCCGTAGCCAAGGCCTAGGTACTTTTGTGGCTAGCTTTAAGTCACAATCATCTTTATTAGAAATTAAAAATATTGCCGATGAGGTAAAAGCGCGAAGTAACCATTATAGCTGTACCATTTTAGTAATGGAGTCTATAAGCGCTATTGCACCAATTGCGATTGCTTTGGGTGTCGAGGTCGACAGCCATGTTTACAGAAGTGTGATTGTACACAATGAAAACGAGCAACCTCTGCAAGTTGAAGAACGCTTTGTGAACCCCGCTCTTGCTAAAGATTACTTACAGCAGGATTTCCATAGCCTAACGCCTCATGAATACTTATCGCAAAACGCCCCGCTCACCGAGGCACGCCATACAGTCGAAGCGATTATGCCCAACCAAGAAATGTGCGAATGGCTGAACCTTTATAACGAAGAGCCATGCTTACAAGTGATCCGCCGAACTTGGTCATCACAAGGTATTGTGAGCTTTGCCCGTTTAGTATCACCAGGCAGTAAATACCGATTAGGCGGCCACCTTACTTTTAAAAAATAACTAAATAGGCGCTTGATAACGAAAATTCAGTGACTCAATCGCTGAGCCATCAATAAGACGCTCGCCTTTATCATGACTAGTAAAAGTCGGTGGCTGGTTGCCCTGCTCAGCACATTTTTGTTGGTAGTAATCTGCTTTTGTAGGATGTGACGGATTAACCACATTATAAATACTGCTCGCGTTTGACCAATTTTCAAGTACTGAAAAAATCGCCGCTATCACATCTTGCTGCTGAACCATGTTTACCACTTGCTGACTTGAGCTAGTCAGTTCTTTACCGGCAACAAACCTACCCGGATCGCGCCCAGGCCCTACAAGACCAGCCAAACGCAATACTTTACCACCAGCACTTAGCACTAACTGTTCAGCATCGTATAGCTTTTGTTGACGTGCTGATTGGCAAATAATTTCTGTAGTTTCGTCATATTGACCATTGTTAGATGGATAAACTCCTGTCGAAGAACATAAAATAAAGCCTTTACAATTTAGTTGCTTAGCAAGTTCAAGCCCTGCTTGCAAAGTCGCTAAATAGTTACTTTCTGAGATACGACTACGCGGTGGAATAGCGCAGACCCACCAAGCATTTTCAAGCGACAGCTCATGCTTGAGCACATCACCTTCAAGTATAAACTGGCGCTGAAAGTCATATTCGTGCTCGCCACCGCGATGTGTTCCCTGTACTTGCCATGCTAATTTATTTGCCTCAACACAAAGTGCATTTCCAAGCCAACCGGCACCTAAAACAACCAGTTTATTATTTTCAGTACTCATTTACTCAACTGCCCCTTAGTATTTATTATTAACCTTCGCTTAACAGTGTAGCGATTTAGGTGCAAATATGATTAGATAGATAACTCTAACCTATAATAAAAACGCGTGCACTATGTTAAACAACCTCTCTTTACGTAAAAAAATACTTCTGCTCATTGGCGGGACGATAAGTGTGCTACTAATCATCGCGTCTAGCTTTTTTGTAAACCATATTGCTGATCTTTCACGTCATGCAATTCAACGCGAAGCCGACAGCTATTTGCAAAGTGAGCGACTGTCAATGCAGGCCTATTTTGCCAAATACGGCAAAGTTGTCGAAACCTTTGTAACAAACCCGCATTTAGTTAACTGGTTCGATAACTGGACTCAGCGCGATCAAAGCTTAGATAGTCAGCCTGGTTACAGCAGCGTTAATCAAGATTTTGTTCGTATTAGTGGTAATGATGATAACATTTTATCAGCCTTCTTTGCTTCTGCGACCACAGGTGAGTACTTCAAAGAAAACGAGCGTACCGCCACTTATAATGGCCAACCATATTACGCTTACAAACGTGGTTGGTGGCAAGATGCATTAAAAATTAATAAGTTGTATGTTGGCCCTATTTCTGTTGATTTAACCACAGGTATCGCCTCTGCAGTTGTACAACAGCCAGTTTATAAACAAAACAAGCTTGTTGGTTTTGGTGGTGTTGATTTACAGCTTAATAATATCAACGACATGGTTGAAGCTATTCGATTTAATGGCCAAGGCTTTGGCTTTTTACTCGATAGCAACCAGAAAGTAGTGCACTTTTCAAAACGAACTGGACATAAACTATCTATCACAGACGAAGGCCCTAATGGCAAAGAAGGCTTAGATGCCCTCGAAAAGCAATTTAACGACACCTCGGGCTTTAGCGAATTAAACCGCGCGATGAAAAGCCAAAAAGAGGGTAGCAGCTTTGTCACATTCAAAGGCGAGCAATATTACGTTGTATACAATCGCCTTGAATTAGAAAGCCCTTACCTTGATTGGTATGTGGGTATTTTAATTCCGACCAGTATGATTGATGAGCCAGTAAATGATGCGGTGATGACAACCACAACATCCGTGATCATCATTCTTGCGATTATTATTGCGATGATCTTCTGGGCCACGCAAATGATCACCAAACCGCTGACTAAACTCACTTACATCATGCGTGATATCGCATCAGGTGATGGCGATCTAACACAAAAAATCGAGATAAAAAGTCAGGATGAAGTAGGACAGCTTGCTCATCACATGAATACTTTCATCGATAAATTACGTGCAATGATGCTAAATACTGCAGCTCAAGCGGAGCAATTAAGCCAAGCCGCAGCCCAATTGAAAACCGTATCGCAAAAAACCAATGATGAAATTCAGCAAGAAAAGCAACAAGTTGATAGCGTAAGTGCGGCAGTAACCGAAATGGCCTCAACTGTTCTCGAAATTTCACGTAACGCGCAACATACCAATAATGCAGCTGAAGAAGTGCAAACCATTACCGCAGATGGCACTAAGCGCTCAACTCAAGCTCAGTCAGTCATGACCGCTCTTGCAAGTCACATTGGTGAAGCTTCTAAAGTCGTTGCGGGTCTTGAACAAGAAAGTGGCAATATCGGCGCGGTGGTTGATGTTATCAACTCAATCGCTGAGCAAACTAACTTACTGGCACTTAACGCAGCGATAGAAGCAGCCCGTGCAGGTGAGCAAGGCCGAGGTTTCGCAGTTGTTGCTGATGAGGTTCGTTCACTAGCAAGCAGAACGCAAGAGTCAACAGATGATATTCGCAATATGATCAGCCGTTTACAGCAAATTGCCCAACAAGCATCAACCATGATGCAGCAAGGTCAAGAGCGTGCTGAAGGCTCAGTTGAGCAAACACAAATTGTATTGCAAGCATTGCAAGATATCGCGCAATCTGTGACAAATGTACAAGATCAAAGTCATCAAATTGCGACTTCGACAGAGCAGCAAACTGTGGTTGCAGAAGATATTAACAATAGCTTGGCAGCGATTAATCACTTAGTGAATAGCACTGCAGATCATGCCCATGAATTGGCGGATGAAGCACGTGATTTGAATGAGTTAGCAGAGTCTCTAAATAAGACAGTAAATCAATTTAAGTTATAAAGATAAATTGCTGAAGTAGTTAAAAACCCGATGTCACCTGAAGATGACATCGGGTTTTTATCGTCAGCCTTCCCTGTTAATCGTGGCGCAACCGCTTTCGCGTGTTCCATAAATTCGTGCCACTGTTGCTTGTTCCATAAAGCAACTCCATTATTGGTCAATCCTTGTTTTGATTGCGTTTGTACTTGTTCCATATAGTCTCCTCCTTACGCTAGCTTCATCCGTTTGGGCTCCAAGCCTAAGCTTAATCCTTGCTGTCATCTCCATTCACCTTATCCATAAAGCGTTGCCATTGTGCGCTACTCCATAACGCCTTGTTACTTCCTTGTTGTCCTTTGTGCTTAGTTACATTATCCATACTGTAAACTCCTTGCGGTTTATCGTCCGTTACTCCTACAGCCCTTCCTTGCTGTGCTCCATTACCCATCCTAGTAGGTTAATGCGGTGATTATCGCTTAGCGATGATATACACAGCATGAATCAAACCTGGAATATACCCTAATAGAGTTAAAAGAATATTAATCCAGAACTGCGCACCTAAACCTACCTGTAAAAATACGCCGAGAGGTGGAATTAAAACCGATAAAATAATACGTATTAAATCCATGACTCACTCCTTGAAAAAGATAAGCCCAGCCAAAGCTGGGCTATATAGGGCTTGCTATTATTCAGCAACAATCGTTAATTCATCGATTACTTTGCGAACATCTTCAGCGTTTTCAGCAATGCTTACCGCTAATTGCTTTTCTGCATCAGACTCAACAGTACCTTTTAGTGTTACTACACCGTTGTCGGTATCAACATCGATATCTGTACCACCTACTTCTGAGTTAAATAAATAACGTGTGGTGATTACAGTACTGATTTTTGCATCGGTTAAGTCGCTTTCTGCAGAATCAGCTTTGTCTGATTTCATGTGCTTAGCTTTCATGTTTTTAACAACCGTTAGTTTGTTATTAACAGAGCTAACACCGTCTAGGCTAAGAACTAACTCTTCAGCAAGCTCTTTATCTAATTCGCTATCAACTTTACCTGTAAGTACAACCTTGCCATTCGTTACATCAGTGTTGATGTCAAAGTTGTTAAGGTTTGTGTTCATAAGAAGCACAGTTTCCGCCTTACCATCAATCCAAGCATCTTTACTTTCATTTTCCCAGCTGCTTGCCTGAGCTGACATGCTAGTTGCACCAATTACTAAAGCCGCAATCATAGATTTGTTAAAAGTGTTCATAATCTTTCTCCTTTTGATTAAAGACAGTTTAAATAATGCGACTATGATGCCAACTATTTATTCTTTAAATTTCAGTAGGTTAAACACCTATTCAGCGGTGATTTATATTCATTTCGGTAAAGATTTACAAGCTGCTCGGTAAGATGTTCACAATGTTGCAAAAATAACCATTTAGTTGCTGATTTTATTAATCTGTGGTTAATTTAACGAAATTGCTTATTCGTCTAAAAAGACAACCTCATGATTTATATAGAAATAAAATCTGGCCTAAGCTTTGCTTTGTAATTAATAACTAAAGAATCACCTTTAAAATCACAACAGGGAACTACCATGGCCGTTAAACTTGAAGATCGCCCAATCGATCAAGTAAGAGAAGAAGTCATTGATCAACTCATTTATAACTACAGTCATGCTGTTATTTCAGCCGAAGCATTTGAACGCCGCCTAGATCAGGCAATGGCAGCTACCAGCAACGAAGTACTGGTTGAGCTTGTTGCTGATTTAGATCTGAAAGCGGATATTGACTACAAGTCGCAAAAGCATGCGCAATTTAAACCTCACTACAGCCACAGCAGCGACAACGAAAGCCTGCAGCTACGCAGTATTCTGGGCTCAAATGAGCGCAGCGGCCAATGGGTAGTACCAAAAGAAATTCACCTAACAAACTGCTTAGGTTCAATTGAACTCGACTTTAGCGAAGCAATTTTCCAACATCAGCACGTCACCATTTACGTGAACTGTATTTTAGGTAACGATGAAATCTACGTACCAGAACATGTAAATGTGGTATCAAAATTATTTAGCGTAATTGGTAGCGTAGAGAACAAATCAGTTGCCTTAAACAAAGGCCAAGGCCCAACCATCACTATTGAAGGTAATGTATGGCTAGGCTCTGTCGAGATTTCAGTTAAACGTACCATGAAAGAAAAGTTCATCAGCTTCGCCAACAGCCTAAAAGCCAGTTGGAAAGAGATGAATAAGATGCAGTAAAGTTACGAGGTGCGGTTATGCAATGTAAGTCGTCATTTATGGCGACAAGATATTACATACGTTTCATCAATGACGCGCTAAAGCACGACCTACAAGAATGCGCGCGAAATAAATTTCACGCCTACATCAAACGTGGGAACGGCTTTAGCCGTGAATAAAGTAAAGCTGTTCGGCGTTAAAGCGACCCTACACCGTAGGCGTCACGCTTGCTTGGCGCGTCTTATATGCAACGCCATTCCATCAACCTATGTCTGACCTACAAACAACACTGCTCGGCTCAAAACTGACAGCTGAAAGCTGACAGCTCCCTCACAAGTCATTATTCCTCTCACTCGGGATATCACTAAAATACTCGACAAACTCAACTTCAAAACCTGCTGGGTCGATGAAATATACATTTTTACGGTAAGGGTTTTCTGGGCCGTGTTTATCAATTTCATAACCAGCCGAAACCAGTCGTTCAACTACGGCATTAATATCGTTTGTCACATAGGCAAAATGAGCAAGTCCTACTTGGTGGCCGGCTAAATCACGGTTTTCTGCTTCACCGTTATCACTCAGTGCGAGATATTGGTAATCATCACCAAAGTGCAGCCACTTGCGCGGTTTGCCCGACCATTTGCTGTCACCTTGACTACGCACACGCCAGTGCGGGAATGCCGCTTTATAAAAGTGCAGCATGGTATCAACATTACTAACAACAAGGTTTACGTGTTCTAAATACATGGTAGTTTTCCTTTTTATTTTTAAACTGCCACCAAGATAAAACCTCAAGTTAAGTTTAGGTAAAGCGTTTTTTCAAATAAAAAAGCCCCACAAACGTGAGGCTTCAAAAATTGAGTAGTTATTGATGAATCAGCTACCAGCAACCTGCATTTGTTCTATCAATACAGAGCCTGTTTGAATACCACCGCGGCGCTCGATGTCGCCACCTAAGCCCACAACGGCTTTAAACATATCTTTTAAGTTACCAGCAATTGTGATTTCACTGACTGGGTATTGGATTTCACCATTCTCAACCCAAAAGCCCGCCGCACCACGTGAGTAGTCACCGGTTACCGTGTTCACACCTTGGCCCATAAGTTCAGTTACTAATAAACCTGTGCCCATAGTTTTTAATAGCGCTTTTAAATCGGCATGGGTTTGTTCAACTAGCCAGTTATGAATACCACCAGCATGACCCGTTGGTGCCATCGACAGTTTGCGTGCTGCATAGCTTGCTAATAGGTAAGTTTGCAGCTCACCGCCTTGAATAATTTCACGATCTACGGTTTTTAAACCTTCAGCATCAAACGGTGAAGACGCTAAACCTTTTAATAAATGCGGGCGCTCAGAGATATTCACACAATCGCTAAATACTTTTGTACCCAGGCTATCAAGCAAGAAGCTCGATTTACGATAAAGCGCACCGCCACCAATCGCCGACACTAAATGGCCGAATAATGAGTTCGCAATATCAGCTCTAAAGATCACTGGCACTTTCATGGTACCGAGCTTTTGGCTGTTAAGCTTAGCCAAGGTTTCGGTTGCCGCTTCGAGGCCTACTTTTGCAGCGTCATTTAAATCATCTTTATGACGTGCGATGGTATAAGCTGAGTCGCGCTGCATTTGCTCGCCTTCTTTACCAATCACCATCGTACTAATGCTATGACGCGTACGTGGGTAACCTGCAATCATGCCATGGCTGTTACCATAAACACGTAAACCTTGGTGAGAAGAAAAACTCGCACCGTCTGAATTTACAATGCGCTCATCGGCATTTAACGCCGCTTGTTCTGCTTGATGACAAAATTCCACACCTTGCTCTGGGCTAACTTCCCACGGGTGGTATAAATCTAAATCTTGCGGTGCAAATTCAAGTAACTCTTTATCAGCGATACCATTAAATGGGTCGTCAGAGGTGAACTTTGCAATATCAATGGCTTTTTCGACCACTGTACGTAATGTTTTTGGGTTTAAGTCAGCCGTTGAAGCAGACCCTTTGTTATTACCCACATAAACACTGATACCTAAGCCACCGTCTTGGTTAAACTCTATTGTTTCAACTTCGCCCATGCGCGTACTGACAGACAAACCTGACGTGCTCGACATCGCCGCTTCTGCTGCTGTTGCACCCAATTTTTTTGCATGCTCCAGTACTTCGCTTACTGCGTCTTTCACTTCAGAAATGTGTTGATAAATAGGATCTTTCATCTTGTGTGTCCTAGGTTCTGATATTTTTTATAGTGTAACGAATGCTAACACACTGCGAGACCTGCATCAGCTAATATTAATCATTAACTAAATGGCGTATAATAGCGAATAGTTAAGTTTACTGAATGAGCATCCTTATGGCGAAGAAGAAAAAGCCACTTATCGAAGAAGAAATTATTTACGTATCAAAAAGCGAATTAAAACGTGAAGCCATGCAATATCATGGTCTGGGTGCTGAAATTGCAAAAATGCCGAAAAAGCAACGCGATCGTTTACCGCTTAATCACGATTTAAAAGAAGCCCTTGTTGTTTCTGATAAAGTAAGTGACAAGAGCGATGCTTACCGTCGTAACTTAAACTACATCGCAAAAGTATTACGTACCACAGAAAACGTTGATGAAATCCAAGCGATGATCGACATCATGCTTAATAAAAACAATCAAGCCGATGTTTTGATGAACAAAATCGAAACCCTGCGTGATGATTTAATTAAACAAGGTGACGACCTGATCAATTCAACAATTGATCAATACCCTTCTCTTGAGCGCCAAAAAATGCGCCAATTAGTGCGCAGCGCCGCAAAAGAAGTAAAAGCAGAAAAACCAGCCAAAGCTTATAAAGAGTTATTCCAGTATCTAAAAGATGCGATTATGCTTTGATTTCCTTCGCGCGAAATAAATTTCACGCCTACATCACCGTAGGCGTCACGCTTGCTTGGCGCGTGTTGAACACCACTTAATACGCAACCATCGCGCGACATAAATTTCACCTCTCTACAACCAAATACAATTCCAAAACGGGTAATCGCCAACGTGCTTGACTAATTTTGCGCGTAGAGGGTTTGCGACTATATATCGAGCTTGATGTATTAGGTCATTTTCATCTCTGATTTGATGATCATAAAAATTATTTTGCCAAACCACTACTTTGCGCCCTTTTCTCTTACGAATAGACATGGTCACCATGCTTTTGTACAGCTTAATTACTGCTGATAAGTTTTGCTGAGGGCGAAGTTGAAATATCCAATGTAAATGGTCAGGCATGAGGACAAAGCAGATTGTCTCCACTTTATCTTCTAAATGGTAAATTGCTTTGGCAGCATCAACTGCATATAGATAGTTGGCAAATATAGGCACTCGATTCTCACAACAAAGAGTTACTGAATAATAGCAGTTTGAATGTGAGGTACGCCCTTTAAGCCTCTTCCTTGACGAAAACATAAACCTATCAATCCTGAAGGTAAAACCTGATCTTAGAACTTAAAAACACACCTAGCCAATTTACACCAAAAATGTTTGAACCTCACAATACACAACCATCGCGCGAAATAAATTTCACGTCTACATCAAACCGTAGGCGTCACGCTTGCTTGGCGCGTCTTAAACACCACACAATACTCACCCATCACGCGAAATGAATTTCACGCCTACATCACCGTGGGCGTCACGCTTGCTTGGCGCGTTTTAAACACCACTTAATACACAACCATCGCGCGAAATAAATTTCACGCCTACATCAAACATAGGCTTCACGCTTGCTTGGCGCGTATTGAACATCACGCAATACTCAACCATCGCGCGAAATAAATTTCACGCCTACATCACCGTAGGCGTCACGCTTGCTTGGCGCGTTTTAAACACCACACAACACGCAACCGCCGCGCGAAATAAATTTCACGCCTACATCACCGTGGGCGTCACGCTTGCTTGGCACGTCTTGAACATCACGCAATACTCAACCATCGCGCGAAATAAATTTCACGCCTACAACACCGTAGGCGTCACGCTTGCTTGGCGCGTGTTGAACACCACTTAATACACAACCATCGCGTGACATAAATTTCACGTCTACATCAAATGTCGGCTTAAAGCTGACAGCTCCAAACAAAAAAAGGCTCTGAGCGTTCACTCAGAGCCTTTTTTAAATCGATAATCAATTACCAGATTTTTACGCGATCTTCTGGTTTGATATACATTTTGTCACCTTCTTTCACATCAAATGCCTGATAGAATTCTGGCATGTTTGAAAGAATACCGATTACGCGGTAATGGCTTGGTGAATGAGGGTCTGTCATTAGGCGGTTACGTAACTCTTCGTCACGATATTTACGACGCCAAATTTGCGACCAACCCATGAAGAAACGCTGATCACCTGTGTAACCATCAATAATAGGCGCTTTTTCATCACCAAGTGATAACTGGTATGCTGTATAAGCAACTGTTAAGCCACCTAAGTCACCAATGTTTTCACCTAATGTAAGCTGACCATTTACGCTAGCATCTTCAAATGGTTTGTACTCGTTATATTGAGCAACTAGCTGACCCGTGCGCTCTTCAAACTGTTTAAGGTCTGATTCGCTCCACCAGTTACGTAAGTTACCGTCACCATCGTACTTCGCGCCTTGATCATCAAAACCGTGACCTAATTCGTGGCCGATTACCGCACCGATTGCACCGTAGTTAACAGCATCGTCAGCTTCTAAGTTAAAGAATGGCGGTTGTAAGATAGCCGCAGGGAATACGATTTCGTTGTTCACAGGATTATAGTAAGCGTTTACTGTTTGTGGTGTCATGTGCCACTCTGAACGGTCAACTGGCTTACCTAGTTTTGCAGTCATGTCTGCATATTCCCACTCGCTGTGGCGAATGTAGTTACCTACTAAGTCATCACCTTTAACTTCAAGTGCTGAGTAATCTTTCCATTTATCTGGGTAACCGATTTTTGGTGTGAACTTATCAAGCTTTTCTTTTGCCGCGATTTTTGTTTCTGGGCTCATCCACTCAAGGTTTTCAATCGCAACTGCATAACCTTTGATTACGTTATCAACTAACTCTTCCATGCGCGCTTTCGCTTCAGGCGGGAAGTTTTCTTTAACGTATACTTTACCTAGAATTTCGCCTAATACACCGTTTGATGCATCAACCGCTTTTTTCCA
Organism: Pseudoalteromonas sp. bablab_jr010; assembly: GCF_016464105.1. Taxonomy (NCBI): domain Bacteria; kingdom Pseudomonadati; phylum Pseudomonadota; class Gammaproteobacteria; order Alteromonadales; family Pseudoalteromonadaceae; genus Pseudoalteromonas; species Pseudoalteromonas sp. bablab_jr010. The sequence goes on from NZ_JACDWV010000110.1 coordinate 20,257, forward strand.
AAGTGGAGACTGCTCTGTTACACCGCGAAGTGTTGTGCTGTAAAAATCAAAGTTAAGGTCTACTAGCTCTTTATCTAATAGGCGAGCATAGTTGCTAACAAAGTGGAACTTAAGGTAGTTCTGCCACGTTGCTAAGTCTGTATCGTTGTAGATACCTGCGAATTTTTCTAGGTAGCTAGGTTGGCGAATAATTACATCGTCAGTTTTGATACCTGATGCATCAAGGTAAGCTGCAAAATCAAAGTCACCAGTAAGTTTATTAGCATCTGCAACGCTCATCTTGTTGTAAGATTTAGTCGCATCACGGCTTTCAACACGGCTCCACTGTGCATCGGCAATGCTTGTTTCAAGAGCAATAATTGCTTTAGCCGCAGATTCTGCATCAGCTACACCGGCTTTGCTTAAGATAGCTGTTACGTATGCTTGGTAAGCTTCACGAATTTTTGTGAATTTTTCTTCATCTTTTAAGTAGTAGTCGCGATCTGGTAAACCTAAACCAGACTGATAAACATACATCGCGTTTTCGCTAGAGTTTTTCGCGTCGTTGTTTACGTACCAACCAAACGGTAAACTACCACCTTTAATGCGAAGTTCAGCCATTAAAGCAACAAGATCAGACTTGTTCTTCACTGCATCAACGCTTTCTAACACTGGTGTTAATGGCTTGATGCCTGCCGCTTCACGGCCCGCTTCGTCCATGTAGCTGTTGTAGAATGCAGCTAATTTAGCTTCATCAGAACCTGGCTTAACGTCTTTATTTGCCGCTGCTTTTTCTAATACTTCTTTCATCGCTTTTTGCGAATCATCGTAAAGCTGAGTGAATGAACCGTAGTTTGATTTATCACCTGGAATTTCTGTTTTCTCTAACCATTCGCCGTTTACGTGATAGTAAAAGTCATCTTGTGCGCGAACAGATTTGTCCATGTTCGCCAGTTCAATGCCAGAGTTTAAAGGTGCTTTTGCTTCAGTGACGGTCGCAGTTGCTGGTGCTTTAGTTTCTTGTTCTTTTTCACCACAACCAACAAGACCGAGCGCAAGTGCAATACTTGCCGCGGTAAGTGTTACTTTTTTCATGGGAGTCCCGTACTAATTATTTTTTGATGTATTTATCGAAAAACTAGCAAACCTAATTAATCATTAGTTTTTCGCTTTCTCCATAATAAACCTCTCGAGCAAAACAATAAAACCGAATATGTAACAATTCTTATCAAAACAAGATGAGTCGCATTTTTGAGCGATGGGAGGGGGAGATTAGCGGTAGCATTGTAGGCGCGATTTTACATCGCGCAATGTTTCTATGATTCACAAAGAGGATAAGAGGCGCTTCGCTTAAGAGCAAATAAAAAATGATCTTGTGGTTTCCTCATTCTCTTCTCATTTACTTCTCTTTGTGCAAAACATATTGAACCACAGAGAGCACAGAGGCGCTGCGCGCTACACAGAGAAAACCAAATTATCACAAAGAGATAAAGAGACGCTTCGCTTTAGATAAAACAAAAAATGATCCTGTGGTTCCCTCATTTTCTTCTCATTCCCTTCTCTTTGTGCAATTATTTTCGCGCGAAATAAATTTCACGCCTACATCAAAGACATCTAATCTCACAAAGAGGATAAGAGGCGCTGCGCTTAAGAGAATACAAAAAAGCATTATTATCACTTCCTCATTCTTTTCTCATTCACTGCTCTTTGTGCAATTTTTTCGCGCGAAATAAATTTCACGCCTACATCAATCGTAGGCGTCACGCTTGCTTGGCGCGTCTTACATTCAGCACCAAGATTGCAAATTAATAAAGAACCCGCAAACAACACCGCTCGGCCAGAAACTGACAGCTGAAAGCTGATGGTTGTTACTGCTCGTACTTCTGTTTTATCTTTTCGATGATCTCAACATTGGCGGCAGGGAAGCTGTAATCATCAAGCTCGCTGAGTGCGACCCATTTTCCTTGTTGGCCTTCTGCGCCATGGGCTGTGCCTGTGAAATCATCAACAATGTGCACATCTAAGCGTACGCACTTATCGCCGTAGTCATGTTCGATAACCATTAGCTCTTCACTGCCATTTACGGTTAGGTTTACTTCTTCTAATAGCTCGCGCTGTAGCGCAGTAAATACGCTTTCGCCCTGCTCTACTTTACCGCCTGGGAATTCCCATAAGCCGCCTTGGTGTTTGTCGTCTGGGCGTTTACAAATAAATAATTGCTGATCTTTATAAATAACACCAACTGCAACATGCACTACTTTTTTAGTCATTTGTTGTTTCCTTAATCATAAAAAAAGCGACGCAAGCGTCGCTTTTTATCACCGTGTTTTGGTTATTTTAATTTACCGCAACACTGCTTATATTTATTACCTGAACCACAAGGACACGGCTCGTTACGGCCTACTTTAGGTTCTGCACGTTGTGTAACTACAGCACCTTCTGGTGTTTCGCCACCGATGTGCTCAGCTTCTTCGTGTTGGTATTCACGTGGCGCATTTTCGCTACGACGATGTTGCTCTTCAACTTTTTCAACATCTTCTTCAGCGCGAACTTGTACTTTACTTAAAATACCCACAACGTCGACTTTTAAGTTCTCTAGCATTTCAGAGAATAGCTCAAACGACTCGCGCTTGTACTCTTGCTTAGGATTCTTCTGTGCGTAACCACGTAAGTGGATACCTTGACGAAGGTGGTCCATCGCAGCCAAGTGATCTTTCCAATGTTGGTCTAGGCTTTGTAGCATAATCGCTTTTTCGAATTGACGTAGTACAGACTCGCCTACCATCTCTTCTTTTTGCTTGTATGCTTGCTCAACCGCTTCTTCGATACGCTCACGAAGTTTCTCTTCGTATAGTTTGCTATCATCAGCTAGCCATTGTGAAATTGGCAGCTCGATTAAGAAATCTTGTTTTAAGCGCTCTTCAAGACCTGGGATATCCCACATTTCAGCAAGGCTTTGCGGTGCAATGTACTGGTCGATTGTACCGTTTAGCACATCGCCACGAATTGCAGTGATAGTTTCTGAAATATCGCCTTCTTCAAGTAGCTCATTACGTTGCGAGTAAACAACACGACGTTGATCGTTCGCTACATCATCGTACTCAAGTAATTGCTTGCGAACGTCGAAGTTACGCGCTTCAACTTTACGTTGCGCGTTTTCGATTGCACGGTTAACCCAAGGGTGCTCAATCGCTTCGCCGCGTTGCATACCTAGTTTACGCATCATGTTAGTCATGCGCTCACCAGCGAAGATACGCATTAGCGCGTCGTCCATTGATAAGTAGAAACGGCTTGAACCGGCATCACCTTGACGACCAGAACGACCACGTAGCTGGTTATCGATACGACGAGATTCGTGACGCTCAGTACCAATGATATGTAGACCACCCGCTTCGATTACTGCATCGTGACGTTTTTGCCACTCATCTTTAATCGCTTTGATTTGTTCATCAGTTGGGTTTTCTAGCTTTTCAACTTCGCTGTTCCAGTTACCACCCAACACGATATCGGTACCACGACCGGCCATGTTAGTTGCAATAGTTACTGTGCCAGGTAAACCTGCATCAGCAACGATGTCTGCTTCTTGTGCGTGGAACTTAGCATTAAGTACGTTGTGCTTAATTTTTTCTTTACGTAAGAACTGCGATAAGTACTCAGAACTTTCGATAGAGATAGTACCCACAAGTACCGGTTGACCACGTTCTTGACAATCTTTGATATCAGCAAGGATTGCTTCGTACTTTTCTTCTTGTGTTAGGTATACAAGATCAGCACGATCGTCACGGATCATCGGTTTGTTTGTTGGCATTACTACTGTGTCTAGACCATAGATAGACTGGAACTCAAACGCTTCTGTGTCTGCTGTACCAGTCATACCCGCTAGCGTGTCGTATAAACGGAAGTAGTTTTGGAATGTGATTGATGCCAATGTTTGGTTTTCGTTTTGAATGCGAACACCTTCTTTTGCTTCAACAGCTTGGTGTAAACCTTCTGACCAACGACGACCTTCCATTGTACGGCCGGTGTGCTCATCAACGATGATAACTTCGTTTTCTTTAACAACGTAATCAACGTCTTTTTGATAAAGCTTGTGAGCACGAAGTGCAGCATACACATGGCTTAATAATGTGATGCTTGAAGCTGAGTAAAGTGAATCACCTTCTTGAATTAAGCCGCGCTCAATTAGTAGCTCTTCAACTTTAATTTGACCACGTTCAGTTAAGTGAACTTGCTTAGACTTTTCATCGATAGTGTAATCGCCATCGCCTTCAACGCCTTCTTCATCTTCTTTTTCTTGTAGCTCTAGGTCAGGCACAATTTTATTGATTTCGATGTAAAGCTCAGAGCTGTCTTCAGCTGGGCCTGAGATAATAAGCGGCGTACGCGCTTCATCGATTAAGATTGAATCCACCTCATCCACTACGGCGTAGTAAAGTGGGCGTTGTACACGCTCTTCAATGCTAAATGCCATGTTATCGCGCAGATAATCAAAGCCAAACTCATTATTAGTACCGTAAGTGATGTCAGCAGCATAAGCGATTTTCTTTTGCTGTGGCATCATGCCTGGTACGTTACAGCCTACTGTTAGGCCTAAGAACTCAAATAATGGGCGGTTAGTTTCGGCGTCACGTTTTGCAAGGTAGTCGTTCACGGTAATTACGTGAACACCTTTACCTGTTAAACCACGAAGGTATGCAGGTAATGTTGCTGTTAGTGTTTTACCTTCACCGGTACGCATTTCTGCAATGCGACCTTGATGTAAAACCATACCACCTAGTAGCTGTACGTCGAAGTGACGCATGCCATTTACACGCTTAGATGCTTCACGTACCACAGCAAATGCTTCTGGTAAAATGTCATCTAGGCTTTGTCCGTTATCGTAACGCTCTCTAAATTCAGCTGTTTTTGCTTTTAAATCTTCATCAGAAAGCGCTTCTAATTGCTTTTCAAGCGCATTAATTAGAGCGACCGTCTTTCTTAGGTTTTTAATAGTGCGGTCATTGCGACTACCAAAAATCTTGGTAAATAAATTAGATATCATGATAAAACCGTTACAATGTATTCTTTGTTAGCTAGTCATTAGCTAACCCACTTTCTTCAATTGATAATTAATATGCGCTTATGCTCATGATGTAGGGCATATTAATTAACAATTTATCAGTACGCTGTTCAAAACACCGCTTATTTCGTGCGCTATCATACCAGAGTCTGCGCAACATCAAACCTTCTGTTTATGAAGATATGGATTTTCAGCAAGAAAATTTAAAAATCAGCCGTAATCTTTGATTACGGCCCCATAAAAAGGGTGAAAACAAGATTACTGAATAGATATGGCGACAATAAGAATAAAATCAAGATCAGGGGAGTAAAAAGGCGATTCGAGGGACGAAATTCAACTTTGTAAATGTAGGTGGTCATTTATGGCGACAATACATTACATCTCCTTCACCAATGACGCGCTAAAGCACAACCTACAAGATAACACGCGAAATAAATTTCACCCCTACATCAAAGACATTTAATCGCACAAAGAGGATAAGAGACGCTGCGCTTAAAAGAAAACAAAAAAGCACATTATCACTTTCTCATTCTTTTCTCATTCACTTCTCTTTGTGCAAATATTTTCGCGCGAAATAAATTTCACGCCTACACCATAGGCGTCACGCTTGCTTGGCGCGTCTGACATACTGCGCCATTTCACCAACCTATGTCTGACTTACAAACAACACAATTCGGCTTCAAACTGACGGCTGAAAGCTGACGGCTTTACTTCTTTTTCCGCCCATGTTGTGCTAAACGCTCTAACTTGGCTTTTAACGATGGTGGGGCATCTGCGGCAATGGCGTTGAGGTAATCGGCTGTTTGTTCGCTCATTTGGCGCTTCGAAACATGCTTTTGCTCTGGCTTATTTGTTGCTGATAAGCGCTGTGTTGCCTGTGGGTTTGCGGTAATTTTAATTTGCCCAAGCTCTACCATGCCAGCGGCACGAAAATGCGAAAGCATATCCATTTTTAAGTAATTTAAACGCAGTGCAATCGGTGCAGAAACAGCTTCTATCATCAAAGTACCATCACGGTAATTACTTACCCGGCATTTTTTCGAAAGCGTTTCACCTAAGAAGTCATCAAGAATGGTTTGTTGAGAAGACAAGCCTTGGGTTTTACCAGCATAAGATGCTAAGCGACCACTCAAGCCCGCCATAATATCGCCAACAGCCTTTGGCGCGTATCTATCTTTTGCCATTAATCGTCTACCTAAAAGGGTTAATCACCACAAAGAGAATATACCATCTACGTAAATATGAAGCTATTAGGTTCGGGGAACGAGATACAAGATGCGATTTTGTACAAAGTGGTCATTTATGGCGACAAGCTATTACGTACCTCTCATCAATGATGCGCTAAAGCACGATCTACAAGAAAGCGCGCAAAATAAATTTCACGCCTACATCAAAGACATCTAATAGCACAAAGAGGCTAAGAGGCGCTTCGCTGAAGAGGAAGTAAAAAAATGATCCTATGGTTCCCTCATTTTCTTCTTATTAACTTCTCTTTGTAAAAATATTTTCGGCACTGAAGTACCTGCTACAAAATGGGCCTTTGGGTAAGACCCGAAAACAACACCGCTCGGCTTCAAACTGGCGCTCAACATCTAATAGCACAAAGAGGATAAGAGACGCTTCGCTGAAGAGGAAGAAA
>NZ_JACDWV010000111.1:0-31101 GCF_016464105.1 Pseudoalteromonas sp. bablab_jr010
ACACCGAGTAGGAGAAGAGGCACAAGGGCGCGAATACATCAAAGGGCCGAGGTAGCTCCTCATTATGAGCCCGCATATAAGCACGCAGTCTGACAAAATTAACGAAGGGTATTGTGCAATAGGAGGAGTCCATATAAGGCGTTTTAACGCCGAAAAAAGTCATAGGGGAGGCGCAACTAACACTACGCTGTTAGCACCTAGCACCATTCCTACGCGATATAAAATCGTTGCTACCATCTCGCTAACTCAAACCTACTGAATCAAACTCACTTGTTTTACGTACGTATCGGTTTGCAAACCAAAGTGGCCGAGAACGTAGGTGTAGGTGGCATTTTCATTCCATAATCGGCTGCTGTGAATGCCGTACACATAACAAGTTGTTCCTAGCACTAATTCGGGTTTAACACTAGTGAGAGGTTATGATCTGAGAGATAAATCTGCTAGCCTTATTTCAGCCCAACTTGTAAAAGCAGGTATTAATTTAATAGAAGCAAACCTATTAGCTTCAGCTTCAAGGCTTAAAGGAAGGGCGGCAGAGCTTTTTATAATTAAGAACGATTTATTGGACTATGAAATTAGTCCAAATGTACAGCTATCTTTATTTAATATTGCATATGCAGAGAAAGAAAAAGTTGTTTTGCGAATATGCCAAAAAGCAGATACTGTCGCTGCATATGGAGCTGTTGATTGGGGTCAATTACCAAGTTCTTTATTGGAACTTTTTGTTGATTTAACTTATCGAGGCGACTATTCGGGAGCCACAAGAAAGTTCTTACAAAAACCACTCGCGCAAGGAGATATTAAAGCTTTGAAGCTTATATTCAGTGATCGCTCTAAGTGGAGTTCAGTGCCTTATCAGAGGTTTGCTATGAGAAGTAAGTTCGCAAGTACTTTATCGGTAAAACAATCGACAATGCAGGTTTCTCCATGAATTTTAAAACAATGGCACTATCCCTTTCTATTTTTACCAGTTTCGCTTGTTCTCAGGAATCGAGTTTAGAGAAGGTTGACAATATCCAGCCGATTCAGATAATCAAAGGTCAGTTAAAAAATGAGACTGTTACTTATTTGCGCTATAACACTGAGGTTCAACCTTGTATTACACTAAAATTGGACAGAATGGATAAACAAAAGCAGTTATGTATTTTTACCGATCAACAAGGGAATGCGGTTGATGTTAGGACTGATGTTGTTGGAGTCGACTATTTGACCCCCGCCTTTTCTGAAAGTTCTTTCACAGTGACTTTAGATCTATTTAGTTATTACTTAGATTGCCAAATTACCCTTATAAATAAATCAGTAAAAGATCCTGTGTGTAAATTTAGAGATATGGATTAAAAAAAGATTTATAAATAAAAGTAAAATATCTAGGGCTTTTCTAGCTAATGATTAGCCTTAAAATCTACCTAGTATTGCAATTCTACATATTCAACTAGCACATTTTGCTAGTAAAAATCTAATAATTTGTACTTAAAAAACACACAAAAGTTAAATTAATGTAAATTAAATCTTGCTTTCGTACCTGTTTGGTCTATGTTTTTGGTCGGAGGTCACTCCTCCAACCTGATAGATAAAATGACAATCAACAGGAACACACATGAAAATAAAAACACTCTCACTAGTGCCAGCTTTAATGTTGGCAGCGGGTATCAGCCACAGTGCTTTTGCTGCGCAAGGAGTCGCATTTGTGCACGGTACAGGCCAGCAAAGCGATGCGTATAATGACTATTGGACAGGCAGTTTTGTCGACACGGTTCGTCAAGGTTTACCAAATAGTAGTAATTACACGGTCATTAATTGTGACTTTGATCAATACATGTGGGCAGACGCGGCATCTGGCTGTTTAGCAGGGCAGCTCACTACATTTATCAATAATAAAAACATCACAGATTTAACTCTGATCACCCATTCTAACGGTGGCAATGTGGTGCGTTGGATTTTATCTAACCCAACATGGGATAGCCGTTATCCAAATATTATTAGCAAAGTCACGCGTACCATTGCTCTGGCTCCTTCAAGTGGTGGCACGCCGTTGGCTGATGCGGTTATTGCGGGTAATTCGTTTGAGCAAAGCTTGGGTTGGCTTTTAGGCTACGGCAGCGATGCAGTAAAACAACAGCAAGTATCCTGGATGGAATCGTATAACGCACAGTGGCTGTATGGCACACCGAACCGCCCAAGTTTACCATCTCGATTCGAAACCGTGGTGGGCAGTGATGTTGAATCAGCGGTATGGGATAGCGACAGCTATTGTGGCGGTTATCAAAATCAAGTGGGCCTTGAAGTAACGCAAAACTGGTTAGATAGCTGTTCGGATGGCTTTTTAAATTGCAGTTCTCAGTCGTTAGCTGGGGTGGTGTGGTTTACCGATAAATCACGAACCCAAGGTGGTGAGCCTTTAAGTCATCAGCAAAGTCGACGTAACTGTTTTGGCTTGCCAAACATGCTTAAAAACCGAATTTAGGAGCCCGCTATGATTAATAAGTTAACCACAATTGCAGCTGCAATAGTGCTTGTAAGCACAGCCGCAAATGCTAATGCGCAAACGGTTTATCAATTCCCTCAAGTTCAACCAGCATCAAGCGCTCAACTACAAACACTTGAAAAAGACAGTGTTGAATATTGGCAGAAAGTTTCGGGTAAAGAGCTTAAGCGTGGTGTGCCTGTTTTTGTAAACCAAGCTGATAACTTTATTCGCATTGCACCAAAAGCACGCTTTGATAGTGGCGAAGTATTTAAGCCTCATGGCTTACAGCTAGATAAACTGTCGGTGCGAGATGACAGCTTTAGACAAATGCCAATGCAAGCCATGGTTGCACGTGAGCAAATGGAAAATGCAGGATTTAGCGATGGCAGTGTTGGGCTCAAGCTAGGTCAGGTAAATGGCAAAGCAATGCTAAGAACAAGCCAAGCCCTTAACGATAACGACACCTACTTGCTGCACGTGATTGAAAAAGGCTCGAGCAATGCTTTGCATGCTAAATCGCAATTTAAAGTGAAAGATCAGCAACAGCGTGTTGCTATGCAGCTTAGTATGGGTAAAAAGCGCTTTAAAGATAGTGATGTGAAGTTAACGCTTTCAAGCCCTGATGGCGAAAAACTAGATGTACGTTACGAAAATGGTGAAGCAGTATTTAATTACCCGCTTGAAACCTTAGGCGCAATAAATGGTTACTACGAGCTTGAGGCCAGTGTAGATACTAAAGTGAATGGCCAAACGGTAAAACGCTCTATAAAAATGCCGTTTGTACATAGCTCACAAACCATCAGTATGGATAAAGCCAAAGTCACTGCGCTTGGCAATAACAAATACCAAGCCAAGGTGCCAGTGCAAGTGACCGACTCAGGCCGCTATGCCATTCGTGCAACCTTAACAGGCAAAGGTAATAAAGGTGAGCGCATCAAACTGGCAACCGTTGAAGTAGCAAAACAGATTGATAGCTATGATAGTTTCACCATGCCTTTTGTGGTCACTCAAGCAGCCAAAGCCCCATATGAGCTGGTGGATATTGAGCTTACCGACCAAACGCGAATGTTAAAGTTTGCGGGGGAATAAAGGATAGCTATTATCGTATGTTGGGTGGAGCTAAGCGAAGCCCAACAAGTTAGCGAGTTGCTAGGGGAAGGAGCTATCAGCTTTCAGCCGTCAGCTATCAGACGAAAAAGTTTGCGAGGTACGAGTTTAGGCGTTTTTTCGCCGAACCCTGTGGTTCAATTTGTTTTTCACAAAGAGAAAAGAATGAGATAGACCAAAAGAGTATTTTGTTTTTTCCTCTAAAGCGCAGCGTCTCTTATCCTCTTTGTGAATATTATTTTTAAACCTTACTTTTCTCTGTGTAGCGCAAAGTGCCTCGGTGCTCTCTGTGGTTCATATACTTTGAAAATAAAAATATGCTCAATGTGAATTTGAACTCAAACAAATATCTGTTTAATAGGTTGTTTTTGTGTTTATCATAGAAATTAAACAATAATAAAGTTTGGGCTGCATGCTCACCAAGGACGGTTATGCCAGATATGTATTTTGGAATACTCGCCAATTTAGGCGTGGTTCTGTTACTCGTTTTAATTTTAAAAGCATTCAGTAAAGTAACTATAAACTTAACTTGGCTGCTTGCTACTCTGTTAATTCTATTTTGTTATTTCTTAGCTTTATTCAAAGGTAAAGAGTTCATTTCCTTAGATTTACTTTTTACAGATCTCAAATGGAATTGGTCAGGTAAAATTGTCGCTATTACTCTTTGGGCTTTGGTATTGGCTTTATTAGCAGCTTTTAAAAGTGACTTTAAAATCAAGGACGCAGGTTTTACTCTTAGACAAAATGAAGGCTCTATTAAGCCTGCACTCGTTGTTTTAACCCTGTTTGTTGCGTTGCAGATTATTGTGACGCTTAGCCTTGGTAACGGACCAAATTTCGATTTTGAAACGCTACTCTATCAAGCTCTTATTCCTGGGTTAGATGAAGAACCAATGTTTAGAGGAGTTTTATTATTTTGTTTTTCGTTGGCTGTTGTTTCATCGCGCATTAACTTTTTTGGCTCGCCAATAAACATTGCAGGGTTACTTTTGGTTTTATTATTTGGTCTAGTTCATGGGGTTATGCATATAGATGGTGAGTGGCATTTGTCTGCATTCAGAATCGTATTAACTGGGAGTTATGGATTTATTTTGCTGTGGTTAAGAGAGCGTACTGGTAGCCTTGTTTTTCCAATTGTAGCGCACAATATGGTTAACTTTGTTGGGCAGTTAGTTTAGTACATGAAGGTAAAGTAAATATACTATCAAGTACATAGGTTGGCTTAATAGGAAAGTAATGGCAAAATTGTGTTTTAAAAATGGAAACTTAAATAATGGATTATAATCAGCCACTTTCGAAGCACTCCCTAGATTTAAACCTGAGCGACCGAGTTTGGTTTAGGTATTCAACTTTCTATAAAAAGCCAGTATTGCAGGCTGATTCTAATACAAAACTAACGTCGCTACCGGGCCTAGCTGTGCTGTCGGGCGGAGCTGAATTTTTATTTTTCTTTATGACTATCGCTATTGCTGTAATGAGCCTAGTGCTTCAAGAAACGATTCAGCCTATACCTGCTTTTGTAACTTGTGTGAGCTGTTATCTTTGTGTATTTGTTATCAAGCGAATTGTGATTTATAACAAATTTGGATTTGGTCGTAAGTGGGTTATGAGTATATCTAAAGACTCACTCGAAATAGATAGGTTAGCAATAGAGGGTAAAGCTTCAAAAGTTATGCAAATCGCTAAGGGCGATATCCAAGAAATCATTTTTAATTATACTTTTCACGGTAGAAGTGGTCATACTGTGAACGAAAAAACGGCCAATTTACACGCTTGTGAAATTCATCAAAAAAGTGGCGATGTTGTTACGCTAGATAGTATGCGAGTAGGTCTTTTTGATGTGCTGTACCTTTTAAAGTTCCACGAATACCCGCTACTATTCAGAAGTACAACTTCAAGCGGTGCAGGTAATATAGTTATTTTTATTATGCGGTTAATTTCTCTTTCTGCGATCATGTCGGCTCTTGTCATGTTGGCATTTAATTTAAAGTCATAAAGGTGAGTTATTTGTATGGCTATTAGCTGGTAGGTTGGTTAGAGCGGAGTGAAACTCAACGTTTGGAGCCATCAGCTTTCAGCCGTCAGCTATCAGATTGAAAAGTTAGCGAGATGCGAGGTGTAGGAGGCGTTAGAAGATATTAGATATCAGTCGTTAGTAGTCAGATTAAAACAAAAGAGCTTTAAGCTTTAAGCTATAAGTCAGATCAGCCTGCACGCAGTTTAAGTGAAATGCATACCCGTAGGCGTGAAATTTATTTCGCGCGATGCTTATCTAAACCACAGAAGCAAGATGTAGGTCGGGCTTTAGCCCGTCAATGTTAGCGATTATGTGTCGCCTAAATGACGACCTACAGTGCTTGATTCATTAGCTCGTAGGTTGGTTAGAGCGGGGTGAAACTCAACGTTTGGAGCTAAAATCGCCGCTACACTCTTGCTAATCCGCAACTCGTGCCCCTAGACCCTTTCACCTGTATTCTTTTACAATGCATAAAATGACTTTTTTTAGAGAATGCGTTGAACTACTTGGCTCACCTTTATTTAGCACAACCGACGGCTGATTCACATTTTGGTAATTTGCTGGGGGACTTTGGTGGGCGTCGGTATTCTGCGCAGTTACCCAATACGGTTAAAAATGGCCTTGAAAATCATTATCTGGTTGATAGGTTTACTGACTCACATCCCCTTGTAAAAGAGGCTAAGCAGTACTTTTCGCCAGCACGTAAACGCTTTGCAAGTGTCGCCATTGATGTAGCGTTCGATCACTTTCTAATTCAGCATTGGCAGCGGTTTAATGACCAACCATTAGCTGAATTCAAACAGCACAGTTATGGGCTTTTAAATGCTAGGCAAGCCATGATGCCTTCGCGTATGCAGCAAGTTGTGACTAGTATGACCAACAATGATTGGTTTAAAGAGTATGAAACACTCGATGGGGTCGGCCTTGCTCTTGATAACATCGCCAAGCGTATTCGCTTTGCTAATAACTTTGCAGGAGCCGCTGAAGATATTGCTCGCCACTACCAACAATTAGACGCGGTGTTTTTAACGTTTTTCCCTGAGCTGGTTGAGCATGTGAAGCAAATGGGTGTGGAAAAGCAAAAGCTTTAAGCTGGTAGGTTGGGTAGAACGGAGTGAAACCCAACAAGTTATCGAGTTAAAGGGAAAGATACGAGTTTCGAGGAACGAGATGCGAGTTTCGAGGAACGAGATGCGAGTTATAGGAGGCGTTTTAACGCCGAACAAAAAAGTCGATTGGGTATGGAACCCCCTTACGAATCCAAAACCAACACTATGCTGTTAGCACCTAGCACCTAGCACCTAGCACCTAGCACCTAGCACCTAGCACCTAGCACCTATGATCATTCCTACGCGATATAAAATCGCTGCTACAATTTTGCCAACTTGCTAACTCGCAACTCACCTCATTTAATCGTCTGGGCCTTTTAGGGTAAACACTAAATGCCTGCGCATGTCTTTTAAAATCACGCCTTTTTTCAGCATTGCGCCACTTAGGCGTTTTTGCCATTTTAATAGCTCTGGGGTCGCTGCATCGAGTGTTTGCTGGTTTTCAAATTGAAAACATAAAAGCAATGAGCCTGGGAATAAGTGGTATTCCACATCAAACCAGCATTGCAACATGCCTTCAAGTTCTGCGCGACCTTGCTCTTCAAGGGCGTCGGCAACATTTAATACAAGGGCTTGCTGTTTTAATTGTACTTTAGAAAGCTTTTTCATTTAAAAACCAAAATCGAGTCGAAAAACTAATTATACCTAAGCTTCATGCTTGGCGGAATGCATTACGCCAGTCTCGCGGTGATAAACCAAACTGAGAACGAAAATGATGGCGTAAAGTAACAGATGAGCCAAAGCCGCATTGCTCTGCTAAATGTTCTAGAGGTAAATCAGTTGACTCAAGAAGTCGCTGCGCGTGGTTTAAACGTTGATTTAATAGCCATTGCCCAACGCTCTGCCCAGTAAGCGATTGAAAGTGGCGGGTAAAGGTGCGTCGGCTCATGTGCATTTGCTCTGCGAGTGTATCAATCGTATGGTTGCTAGCTAAGTTTTTTTGCATCCGTTCAAGCAAGCTTGCTAAACGCTCATCAGCAACATTTTGCGGGACGGGTAGGGCAATAAATTGTGTTTGCCCGCCAGTGCGATACGGCGCAGTTACCATCATTCTGGCAATAGCATTAGTTTGCTCGCTTCCTAAAAATTTGCGAACTAAATATAAGCAACAATCAATGGCTGCCGCTGTTCCTGCCGATGTATATAGCCGATTATGTTCAAGGTAAAGCACTTGATTGTTAAGCTTCACTTTTGCAAAGCGCGCTTTGAAGTCATCGCTGTATGCCCAGTGGGTAGTTGCTTCAATATTATCTAAAAGCCCTATGTGCGCTAACGCATAAGCGCCTAAGCAGAGCCCTACAATTATAGCGCCACGGCTATGCGCGTTTAGCAAACTGGTTGCTAATTCTTTAGAGGGGGCTGTTTCAGGTGATGGCCAAGACGGAATAATTATAATATCTGCTTGATCAAACTTTGTTATTGAGTGATGCGCTTGAATATCAAACCCCGCGCTTGAGGGCATTACAGCTTTACTTTCGCTGCACACTGCTAAGTTAAATTCTTTAATACCAGCTGAGCGAGCGCCTTCACCAAACACCATGCATGGTACTGCAAGGTGAAATGGACTGATATTTGGAAATGCGAATACTGCAACATTCATGGTAAAGCCTTATCAAACACTTTGGCCCAATATTATCGATAAATGGTGTTTGGGTCACTGTTTGATACGTTAAAAATTCAGCAAACTAGGCGTCAATACAATGAAAAAGGGTTTATACAATGACAAGCACAGCATTACTAATTATCGACTTACAGAATGATTACTTTGAGGATGGCGCGTTTCCTTTATGGCAGGCTAAACAAGTAAAAGATCAGCTCGTCGATGTGATAAAACAAGCCACAGAGCGCGGGGTTTTACCTATTCATATTCAGCATGTTGCTGATCCTTCTCAGGGTTTAGCGCCATTTTTTAATGAAGGTACAGAAGGTGTTGATATTCATCCTGATATTTTAAATGCAGCACCAGAAGCCCCTGTGGTTGTAAAACACTATGCAGACAGCTTTCATCAAACTAATTTAGAAGATGTCTTAAAGCAGCATGGTATTAAAAAACTTTTGATTGCAGGCATGATGACGCAAAACTGTGTGACTCATACAGCTATCTCAGAGCAAGCTAAAGAGTACGATGTGGCAGTTTTAACGGATGTGAGTACAACAGTATCTGAAATGCTACATTTAATCGCACTAAATGCACTTGCCCCACGAGTAAAACTGCTAGACGCAAAGCAAGCCTTGCTTAGTTTGCAAAGTAATTAATATTTGCAAAGGCCGAAATAACATCTTTGGCAAATGCAATACGGGGGTGTTTTAATGCCCCTTTGTTCCAAACTAAGTAAATTATGTTTTCTGGGCCTTCGGGCCCTAGTTGCACAAGCTCCCCAGCTTTTATCTGATCGCGACAAAGGTAATCGGGTAATACAGAATAACCAATACCTGAACGAATAATATTGCTAATAGCACGTATGTCCGGGCAAATAGCAATGACGTTTGAGTGGCATTTTGCGTTGAATACAGCTTCAAAGTATTGTCTTATCAAAGGCAGCTCTTCATCATAAGCAACGACATTGTAGCTTGAGAGTAAATCTGCGGTAATGGTGCTGTCTTTGATTTCTCGGCCATGTAAACGGTTCATCACCAAAATGAGCTTTTCTTTGTCGAGCACAAGGCTATCGAATAGTGCTGGATCAGGCGCTGATGCGGCAATAGCAATATCTGCAGTACCTGATTGCAAGGCATCAAAAATTCTCACTTTATTACCAATATGCAGAACAAGATTTACATTGCCAGATTGCAGTAAGTTGGCAATTTGTGGCCCCGATACACTACTAATATATTCGGCAGGTCCTGCAATATTAACAGTGCCATGTGCGGCATCAGAACGTGCCCGTATCGACATGATCTTTTGCTCTAATATATCAATATGACCAGAAACCTGCAGCGCTAGATCATGTGCTGCAGCGGTCGGAGTAACACCGCGGGCTTTGCGCTCAAATAAAGATTTACCAACGACTGACTCCATTGCTTGAATATGAGAAGTCACCGAAGGCTGAGATAAGCCTAAATTAGCCGCAGCCTTCGTAATATTTTTACAACGATAAACTTCAACAAAGGTTTTTAATTGCGTGAGATAAGACATGTAACTGTACGAGCCATAAATATTCTGATTGCTCCTCTTAATTTATCCGAATTCTATTCGCCCCGCAAACCCACTATGATGGCTTCACTTTCTAAGAGGACGAGTTATGAAAAAGATATTACAGCGACTAACGCTTGTTGCTGCATCAACTATGTCGATGTTTGCAGTGGCGGGTGAAGGCGAAGTATTGGTTATTTTATCAAGTGAAACAACCATGGACTTAGCTGACGGCCAGAGCATCGAAACAGGCTACTACCTAAATGAGTTTGGTGTGCCAGCAAAAGCATTAGTTGATGCGGGTTATGAGCTTGTACTTGCAACACCTAAAGGTAATGCGCCTCAAGTAGATAAAAAATCAGTGAGCACCGATTACTTTGATGGTGATGAAGCTAAAATGCAGAGCATTCAGCATTTTGTAGCATCACTTCCTGATATCAATGATACCGCGAGTTTGAGCGAAATTTTAGCGGGTGACTTAAGCCAATATGAGGCTGTGTTTATCCCTGGAGGCCATGCACCTTTAATTGATTTAGCAAACAACCCAGAAGTGGGTGAGATTTTGCGTCATTTTAATAAGCAAGGTAAACCAACAGCGGCAATTTGCCATGGCCCAATTACGTTGTTGTCGGCACAAGTTCAGCCAAGTTCTTATTATCAAGCAATAAAAGATGGCGGAAAGGCAGTGGCCAACAACTGGATTTATGACGGCTATAAAATGACTATTTTTTCAGACCCTGAAGAGCGTGTTTTTGAAAGCAGTTTAGAAGGTAAAAAGCTTAAGTTTTATCCAGCTATGGCAATGGAAAACGCCGGTGGAAATATGGCATTCGCTAGTGAGTGGCAGCCAAACGTGGTTGTTGACCGCGAACTCATTACGGGGCAAAACCCGTTTTCAGATAAATTATTAGCAGAAAAACTTTTAGAAATGTTAGCTAAGTAAATTAGCTAATTAGCAATTTAAACCTAATTTAAGGGGCATTTAAATGTTGAACTTTATTTATAAAAATCAAACCGAAATTTTGTTTGGTAAAGGTCAAATGAGTGAGATCACGTCACGTTTACCAGAAAACGCTAAAGTACTATTACTTTTTGGTGGTGGCTCAATAAAGAAAAATGGCGTATACGACCAAGCAATGAGTGCGTTAGCCGGTGTTGATGTTATAGAGTTTGGTGGTGTTGAACCTAACCCAACATACGAAACACTGATGCAAGCTGTGGCAAGTGCTAAAGAGCATAATGTTAACTTTATTTTAGCTGTTGGCGGTGGCAGTGTTATTGATGGCGCTAAGTTTGTTGCAGCAGCTTATAACTTTGCAGGTGAGCCGTGGGATATCCTTGTTAAAGGTGCTGAGTTTAGTAACCCGCTTCCTATTGGTGCAGTATTAACTTTACCTGCAACTGGCTCTGAGAGTAACGGCAACTCAGTGGTTACTAAAAAAGAGACGTCGCAGAAACGTGCTTTTTCATCACCGAGTGTGCAACCAGTTTTTGCAGTACTTGATCCTGAATATACTTTTTCGTTACCAGAGCGCCAAGTAAGTAATGGTGTTGTAGATGCGTTTGTACACGTTATTGAGCAGTACTTAACTTACCCAGTAAATGCGCCATTACAAGACCGCTTTGCAGAAGGTATTTTACAAACTTTGATCAGCGAAGGACCTAAAGCGCTGAGCGAACCGCAAAACTATGATGTAAGAGCCAATGTTATGTGGTCGGCTACAATGGCACTGAATGGTTTGATTGGTCAGGGTGTACCGCAAGATTGGTCTACACATATGATTGGTCATGAATTAACAGCACTTTATAATCTTGATCACGCACAAACACTAGCGATTGTTTTACCTGCGCTAATGCATGTTCAAAAAGAGCAGAAGTCTATTAAAATTCAGCAGCTTGGTGAGCGAGTGTTTGGTTTTAATTATAGCGATGAAGCTGAACAAATCGATAAAACGATTAAAGCAGTGCAAGACTTCTTCGAAGCAATGGCTGTGAAAACACGCCTTGCTGATTATGACCTTGATGAACAAGCAATCGATGCGGTTGTTAAAAACTTAGAAAAGAATGAGTTAACTACGCTAGGTGAACACGGTGATATTGATTTAGCGAAAGTTAAGCAAATATTAGCGCTGGCACTTTAGGGCTTAAATTTAAAGGCGTAACATAAGCTGTTACGCCTTTTTAAAAAATTGAAGACGTTTAATTCTATTGCATAAGCTAGTAAAATCTAGGCAATAAATTATCGATAAAAATCACACCATGAAACTTACCCATTTATTTTCAAGCGCTTGTTTAGCTTTATCTTGCTTTGTCTATGCAGAACCTGCAAAGTTTTATGCTAATGAAGCACTACAGAAACAAACGCCAACAGCATACGCGCTCAGTGAATCTAATATTCCTTGGTTAGAGCAAGCACATAAGCAAAGACAACTTGATGCAGAAAAACTGGTCAACGCCTTAAAGCAAAATAAAGCGCTTTATAAAAAGTTAATGAACTGGGAAGCGCTATCGTTTGAGCAGCGAATGGCTTTACTACCAGAGGTGTTTGCAATTGAAATTAAAAGCTTTGCTATTACAGCACCAACCTTGGTGATAAATAACACCTTATATCCGCAAAGAGCAGTTAATTTTGTGTTTGATGTACGTTACCCAGGTGCAGGATTAGTTTACTTAAACCCAGATAAGCTCAAAGAGATGGAAGTTTATGCGCCATTAGCGTTTTTATTACACGAAACCCGCCATGCATACCAATTTCAGCTAGCCTTTAAAGAGCAAAACTTATTAGCAAAAGGTTACTTAAGCGCATTTAAAACGCAGAGTAACTTATCGGGCGCATCATTTAGTGATTTTTTAACACTACTTAATGAGTACGAGGCGTTTCAATTTGGTAATCAGGTACTTGAACTGCTCACTGATGGTAAGTTTGAATCAGCAATGATGGGCACATTTGCTAGCCAATTTAATGAGCATAACCACTTAAAAATTGATTTGCTCGAACTGGCTAAAGAACCCCAAAAGGGCAGTTTACTTGAGCGGTTTAATGCCTCGATGAAAGAGCAATATAAGCTACGTTACCCTGAAAAATAAACTAACGTATGTGAGTGTTCACTATTTCATTGAGCGCCATGCAAAGGTCGAGGCGGCAACCACAATCGCAATAGAAATACCAAGGTAGAGGGTTTCTATTGTGCCGCCAAACTCAACGGCGTGTTCTAAAAACAGAATCACCAAAATCACAGATGTTACCTGCACTAAAGTAATTTTTAAGTCATGAAAATCTTCGATATGAAAGGCGGCCAAAAACTGGCTGCTTTTTGTTGTTGAGGGCGATATAAATAGCCGGTACAGACTGATGGTAATGACTTGAAGAGTAATACCGATGAGTAATAGGTCGAGAATTTTTAAAAGCTCGACAATTAACTCTTTCCCTCCTTTTGCTGAGTCAGGTAGCGCGGTGATGGTGACTTTAACAACATTGAAAACGATATTCACACAGGCAATGTAAACGAGTAACGATGAAATGGCCGTGGTGAGAATCGCGATAATAACTAAAAACCGGCTATTTTGAAAAAGGCGCTCCATATCAACTCACACAAATTAATTTCTTTAATATACGTAGTTTAGCTCGTTTTTGATTAATTACTGAACTTATTATATGCCAAGTTAAACCTAACTTATTAGTTCTTTGAGTATTTACTCGTAAGGTCGGGAAGTGTATAAGTTTAAGGAACAACGAAAGTTGTTCTTATTAAGCTTTATTTTAAAAGGGATGTTTATGGGGTCGATGGCTAAGCACTCACTAGAGCTGGATTTAAATGATAAAAAATGGTTTCGATATGCAGCCTTTAAAGGAAAATTGTCACTAACTAATGATTCATTAACAGAGCTAGAATCTCTCCCAGGCTTAGCTACCTTATCTGGGTGGGCCGAAGTGTTTTTTGCGCTTATGGTATGCGCAATTTCACTATCTAGTTTTTATTTAGTAGATGCTTTTAACCCATGGTTGGCTTTTTTAATTTGCCTTATAAGCTTTTTATTGGTGTTTATTACCAAACGCATCATGACTTACAAGAAGTATGGCTTTGGTTCTAAATGGGCAATGAGCATAAGCAAGGATGAGCTCAAAATTGATAAATTGACGTTTAAAGAGCACCAAAATCACACTCTCACCATTGCTAAAAACCAAATCGCAGAGGTTTTGTTTCACTACACGATGGATCTAAAACGCAAACGAAAGTTTGGCGAACCACGAGTTAGATTACCCATCTTGCATGTGTGTGAAATTCACTTAAAAAATGGTGATACCCATGAAATTGATGGGATGCGAGTAGGGCTTTTTAACGTATTATATTTAATGGTTTTTCATGGCTACCCATTAAGCTTTAAAGGCACTTTTGCTGGTGGTGCAGGGAATGTTTTAATTTTGTTACTAAGGATGTTTGCTCTATCAGCAATTGCAAGTGCGCTTAGTATGCTTTTCTTTAATTTAAAGCCATGAGCAATTGTTGTGTGTTCTTGAATGAAATAGCGCCTATTAGAATCAATAGACGCAACAGGTACGCTCGTATTAAGCAATAAAGTCAAGGGTTACAAGTAGTCGTTTTTCGCCAGCAGCGAGTGCTGGTGAGCGGTGCACAAGGCCTTTGCCTTCGTTATCTTGCCAAGTTTCGCCTTTTAATAAGGCTACATCACCCACATTTAGAGAGTGAATTTTAGCATTTGCTGTCATTAATCCTGATTCTTCATCGCTTAATCCTTGATGACCAGCGCCAAGTTTGGTGCGATCAAGTCCTGCATTTTGCAACCACTGCGAACCACTACCATAATATGTGCTGACTAACCGGCAAGGGACTTTATCAACATGAAAACGTGGGCACATGGCACGTTCAAGAACTCTTAGGCGTAATCCGGTGCGCTTTAACTCAAATAAATAACAAAACATATCAACAAGCTGAGTGAGGTCGGCTTTAAGCTCTTTTGCTTGAGATAGTTTTTCAAGGGCTTTATCAATGTCAGCCACAATGCTGTTTTGATTGATCACAGCGTTAATGCTGAGTTCTGGGTTGGCTGTAATACTCTCAGCTACTTCTGATTGCAGCTGCTGAGATAAGTTACGCTGCCAAATTGCAATGTTATGCTCAGGTTTATAAATTTGTGAAAACACCACAGGGCTTAGTGCTGTTGCTGCCGCTGATGGTAGGTTATCAGTGTCATGTTCTAATGCGTAGGCTGTCATTATGCTTCCTCCCAAACAGGAAATGGATCGGGCAGGGTTTGCCAAAGCGCTTTGCCTGCTAATAGTTCATCGTCGCTAAGTAAGCAGTTATCGAGAGCTTGAATGATCGCTGCTTGATTGAGGTTTTGGCCAATAAAAACCAGCTCTTGGCGCATATCACCAAAGGGTTCTTGCCATACTTGGTTAATTGAATCTAAGTAGTCGCTATCTGTTGGCCACTGATCTTGCGGTAAGGCTTTCCAAAATATCCCGCCAAAACCATAGCGGGCTATGCCGCCAGCTTGATTCCATTGGCAAGCAAATTGTGGTCGAGAGGCTAACCAAAAGTAGCCTTTAGAGCGAAGTAGTTTGCCTTCACGTTGATTGTTATGAATAAAGTTATAAAATTTTTCAGGGTGAAAAGGGCGGCGGGCCTCGTAAGTAAAGCTGCTAATACCGTATTCTTCTGTTTCTGGGGTATGCTCGCCGCGTAGCTCTTTTAGCCAGCCAGGAGCTTGCTGAGCTTTTTCAAAGTTAAACAGGCCCGTGCCGAGAATTTTATTGATATCAACTTGGCCATTTTCAATGGCAATCAGTTCTGCTGAGGTATTTAATGAGCTTAAAATGGCTTTTAAACTCTCAAGCTCATCGGCGCTAATTAAGTCTGTTTTACTAATTAAAATGACATCAGCAAACTCAACTTGATCAATGAGTAAGTCGGCCACGCTTCGCTCATCTTCTTCGCCTAAATGCTCGTTGGTTTCTTGTAAAAATTTGGCTTCGTTAAAGTCGTTTAAAAAGTTAACGGCATCAACGACCGTGACCATGGTATCAAGCCTTGCAACATCAGACAGTGACACGCCATTTTCATCGGCAAAGGTAAATGTTTCGGCAACAGGAAGGGGCTCTGAAATACCGGTTGACTCAATAACCAAATAATCAAATTGGCCTGTTTGCGCTAAAGCGCGTACTTCAATGAGTAAGTCTTCACGCAATGTACAGCAGATACAGCCATTGCTCATTTCTACTAGTTTTTCTTCGCCGCGGCTAAGCGAAACATCGTTTTTAACTGTCGCTGCATCGATGTTTATTTCGCTCATATCATTGACGATTACAGCCACTTTTTTGTCTTCACGGTTATTTAAAATATGGCTGAGCACAGTGGTTTTACCTGCACCTAAAAAGCCAGAGAGCACGGTGACGGGGAGTTTGCTCATGGTAGTGATCCTTAATAAGATTAAACAAAATACGTTAAATGTTTTGTTATAATATATCAATTTAGTGTCGTTTAGGAATACTAATCGTTGTTCGAGTAAGACTATTTGGCAGTGTACGAATAGGTACAGCTGGCTTAGTCTTTAGCTAATCAACTGCTTATTAAGGACTTATATGCGCTTAGCCAAACTGTTGTTAGCATTTTCTATTACTTGTTTACCTTATACGTTATCGGCAAAAGAGCCGTTAGCACCAAAGCTCCCTGAGGCTATACAAGAAATCTACCCTACAGTCATGAATCAACAGATTTGGGTTGCAGGGGGTATCTCTACCGAACTGCCAGCGTCAGCGGGTAAGATGACCGCAAAAGTCCATTTTTGGTCGCCTGAGTATGCAAGTTGGCAATCGGCCCCGAGTTTGCCTGAAGGGCGTCATCACACGTATTTAATCGCAGTAGAAAACAGACTATTTGCTTTTGGAGGTTTTGTTAATAGCCAAGGCCAATGGACCAATAGCCGTGATGTGCTAATGCTAGATAAAGGCGCTAAAGCATGGCAAAAGGTGGCGAGTTTGCCTTTTGCGTTAAGTGAGACTGTGGGAGCAGTGCTTAATGGTAAAGTGCACTTAGCAGGTGGACGTAGCCCAAGCAGTGAGAAAAATGGCCAATGGCAGCATAGTTCAGATGTGAGTGCGCATTTAGTGTTTGATCCTAATAGCTTCACATTTACAGAAGCGGCTCCTTTACCTTCAGCTAGAAACAGTGCGGCGAGTGCTCAAGTAAACGGTCGTTGGTTTGTGCTAGGTGGCAGAACCGTTGGCGGTGAGCCTATCTCAGACATGCTCGAATACTTACCCGATACAAACACATGGCAAGCACATGCAGCACTCCCTAAAGCACGAGCAGGGCATGCGGCAGCGGTTATTGATAATGCTATCACTGTGTTTGGCGGTGAACATAGCAAAGGAGTTGATCGTGAGGTTTTTAGCTATGATTTGTCTAAGCAGCAATGGCGCAAATCTTTCGAGTGGCAAACGCCACGCCACGGTTTAGGAGCTGTTACGTTAAACGGCCAAATTTGGCTAGTGGGTGGCGCCACAAAGGTAGGACTTTCTGAAACGAGCCGTGAAGTGAATAATGCAAATGTGCTGCTTGAAGGTATGAAAGGTTTATGATTACTGTCTGTTAAAAATAATGTTATATTTGTATTCTTACCAAAAAGTAATAAAATAATACAAATTAAAATTTAACGATCAGGTTTCAAGATGACATTACAAACAAATAGTCCGTTAGTAGAGCAGCGTGCCGATCCATTTGTGCATAAGCACAGTGATGGTTTTTATTATTTTACCGGTTCTGTACCAACTTATGATCGCATTGAACTTCGTAGGGCTGCGACATTAGAGGGCCTAAAAGACGCTGAAACCTTTGATATTTGGTTCAAACATGACAGCGGCCCGATGAGTCGTCATATCTGGGCACCTGAAATTCATTACCTCGATGGCAAATGGTATATCTATTTTGCAGCGAGTGAAGAAAGTGATATTTGGGCATTACGCCCGTATGTGCTTGAGTGTAAAGGTCAAGATCCGTTAAATGATGAGTGGGTTGAACTTGGCATGATGCAAGCGGCTGAGGGCGATGAAAAGTCGTTCACTGATTTTTCTTTAGATGCCACCATTTTTGAAAATAACGGTAAGCGTTACTTTTGCTGGGCAGAGAAAACCGGCGGTCAATTTGCGGCATCCAACCTGTATTTAGCTGAGATGGAATCTCCAATTAAGTTAAAAACAGCGCAGTTTATGCTGACGACACCTGATTACGATTGGGAACGTGTCGACTTTTGGGTAAACGAAGGCCCGGCAGTACTTAAAAATAACGGTAAAATCTTCATTGCTTTCTCTGCAAGCGCAACAGGTGCATGTTACTGTATGGGCTATATGGAAGCGGATGAAAACAGCGATTTACTTGATCGTAATTCGTGGACTAAAACACGTATGCCAGTACTTGAAACAAGTGTTGATAAGAAAATTTATGGTCCAGGTCATAATTGTTTTACAGTAGCTGAAGATGGTGAAACACCACTGTGTATTTACCATGCCCGAGACTATGAGCACGCAGTTGGTGAACCAAGTGTGGTGCCAAAAACAGACACTCGTCCACTTGAGGAAATAGTAAAAGATCCACTTTACGATCCAAACCGCCACGCTCGTGTGATGGAAGTAAAATACGACGAAAATGGTCGTCCGCTATTTGAATTGTATTAATTTACAGTGATTCAAAACTCGCTTACAAAGCCACCTACTCAGGTGGCTTTATTGTATGAGGTTTAGTTAGCTAACAATAGCTGGGTACCAGTTTGCCATAGTCACCCCAAATAAGCCGATTAAGAACACGATTGATATTAGCGTCATCAAACAGGCGGTGCCGATAGTGATAAAGGTAATATTCGTTCGAGCTGCATAGCGGACAAGCTCTGCTATTAAAAGGGGGACTAAGTAAGAGCAAAGGCTAACAGCAAGCACGGCAGGCCCTGTAAATGTAGCGGTATCGACGCCTAAGGTGCCAAATACTAAAAACCATGCAAATATGAGTAATCTAAAAAACAACACACCATTAGCAGCAAGATATAACCGTATAGCCCACCTTTGATGAGCATTGAAGTTACGAGCCCATGCTGTTTTCACTGCAAATATACTTGATACGATAACCACTAAACCGCCAAACATTGTCAGCGCATGCATCAAGGTATTACCAACCGTTCCTCTTACTATCATTAAATACATGCCAGCAAATGAAATACAGCAAGCTAAAACAACAAATACACGGCCATTATAGCGATGAAATGTTCGGTATTTTGTTCTCAGTTTTTCAATCAGCTGTAAGCTTCCGCCAAGGATCATCACGACAGCAAATAATACATGCACTGCATACATCAAATTCCCCGTTGCATCATTGGCAACATAAGCGGTGTTATTAAGCTGGTTCCAACCAGAAAGACCTGTAGTTAACCCTGTCACTCCATAACCAAGAATGAGGTAAATCACAAAGCAAGTTTGCGCCATTATCAGGCTAATAAACCAAAGCTTTTTACTGTATTCGAGCGCCTTTAAAGGCGTAAGTTTGCTATTTTTGTTAAACATCATCAAATCCATTATATTTTTCTAATACCGCAAATATAAAGGGCTAGAGAAGAAACTCTTCTCAAATTCGAAATTTGATCAATAAAATATTGTGATTATTTATGAGAACTCACACAGGGTTTGACACATTCACTAACAAACTCTTTTTGCTATGTTGATTTTGAAAAAGTACACTTATCTGATTGGTAAAAAATTCATCAATCACCCAATTTAAGGCATGAAGAGTTATGCAAAATACATCCCCTTATTACTTACTCGTTTTCGTTTGTATGGGGCTCATGCTGCTAAATGGCATGAAAAAAGAAAAGCAACTTATTCATTATCTGTTTGCTGTATTTTGTGGCTCGCTTTTCATGGTTGGGGTGCAAAAAATTAGTGCGCCCAGTATTGGTGTTTACAGTTATTTAATTGGCTTATTTACCTGCGCAACTTGTAATATGGCTTGGCTTATCTCACGGACTTTATTTCGAGAGCAAAAGCCTATTTCTAAGGTGCATATTGCAGTGGCAACTGTTATTGCGGGGTTAATTATGTTTAACCAGACGTGGCATTATTTGGTGAGTATTGATGTAAAGCTTTTCCCTGATAGCCAATTTATGTGGCGTTTAAAGCAGGGGATGGCCGAAATAACGGTGTTGCTAGCGTCTAGTATTCTGGTGCTCTCTTTTTGGGAAGCATTACGGGGTTATAAAGGTCAAACAGAAACGCAAAAGTTGCAGGCAAAGATTTTTGCTAGCTGCTACTTCTTAGCTGTATTTAATGCCAGCATTTTGCCTAAATTTTTATTCAGTGAGAGCGAGTTTCGACAATTTGAGCCGCTTATAATTACCTCATCTGCATTGTTGATTGTATTTGCCATGCAGCTAGTAATGTTCTTGCAAAAACGTGCCCACAACAGCGTGCCTGAAGCTGTTGATAGTGAAGTGCTGAACTCTGAAAAGGTAGTGAAAGCTACCAATCAGGCTGAACAACCTGAAAATAATGAGGTAGAGGCTGAGCTTATTACTGGCATAGAAGCACTCATCAATAAGCAGGTTTATTTGCAAACTAATTTGAAAATTTCTGATTTTGCCCAAGCATTAGCAGTACCTGAGTATAAGATCAGCCGGGCAATTCGTTACCACTTTAAAGCTACAAATTTTAATTTATTTATTAATCAGTACCGAATACAGCATGCGCAAGGGTTGTTACTAAAAGACGAAGCAAGTCATTGGAGTATACTCAGTATAGCAATGGAAAGTGGTTTTTCTTCGCTTGCTACCTTTAACCGTGTGTTTAAAAGCATCGTTGGGGTTAACCCAAATGAGTTTCGTAAGCAAAACAACTCATTAGTAGAACAAAAAATCATAGAGCTTACTGACTAGAAATTACAGCTGCTTTTGCGTTAAATGCTCAGCAATGACCTCAAACATGGTTTGTACTTCTATTGGCTTGGCGATGTAGCCTTGCATGCCAGATTCTTTTGCTTTAGTTAGGTCGGCTTCCATGGTGTTGGCGGTCATGGCGATGATTGGAATATGCGCAAACTTTGATTGCTGTTTAATTTTATTCGCGGCGGTATAACCATCCATTCTTGGCATTTGACAGTCCATTAAAATGCAATCGAATGTGCCTTTTTCTACTGCTTCAATCGCTGCAACCCCGTCTTCGGCGATATCAACAATAAAGCCATTTGAACGCAATATTTGCGATGCGACTTGTTGGTTTAGCGGGTTGTCTTCAACGAGAAGTATTTTTGAGCCCGCGAGCGTTTTAAAACAGGTGTTATCTACTTTGTTTTCCTTTTTAGTAGCGATCCCCATCACATGCTCAAGGGTTTTTAGTAAGTTTCCTTTTATAATCGGCTTTAAAAGTATTTCTTCAACGGTTTTATCTAGCGTACTTAGCGTGTCTTTAACTTCTTGGTTTTCAAAAGATGCGAGAATAATGGTTTTTTTAATATCGATAGAAAGCTGCTTTTTGAGGTTTTCTAAAATGTTATTTTGCTCACAGTTTAGTACGTGCCAATCTAAAAAAATAAAGTCGTAACTATGGCTAATATCGACCTCAGAGAGTTTTTCATCCATGCAATCAATAGTTTTTACATTGATGCTTAATGTGTTGAGCATGCTTTGGAGAATAGCTTCAGGTTGGCCGCTTTGCTCAATAATAAGAGCTCGCTTATGTTTGAAAATGTTTGTGTCGTGGCAGCTTTGCATACCCGATAGCGCAAATGACACATCAAAACTAAAGCAACTCCCTTTGTTTAATTGGCTTTTTACCTCAATGTGACCACCCATAAGCTCGATGATCTTTTTACTGATAACAAGACCTAGACCTGTACCGCCAAACTTACGTGTTGTTGAAACATCGGCTTGTGAAAAAGGCTTAAACACACTATTTACTTGCTCTTGAGACATACCAATGCCTTGGTCAATGACCTGAAATTTAATACAAATAGAGGTATCGGTTTGTGACTCTTTTGTCATTTTTAGCGTGACATTTTGCTGGTTTGAAAACTTAATAGCATTGCTCAGTAAATTTAACAAAACTTGATTGAGCCTAAGTGCATCACCGATTAAAAATTCAGGAATATCATCGTCAATTTCAAAAATGACTTCGATGTTATTTTTCTCAATTAAGCTACTGGCTAAATTAGCTAGGTTAGCGAGAAAGTTGTTTAGATTAAAATCACTATTTTCAAGTTCGAGCTTATTGGCTTCTATTTTAGAAAAGTCGAGAATGTCATTGATAATACCAAGCAGTGATTTGGCCGAGAGTTGGATTTTTTCAATGTAATCATATTGTTTGTCGGTTAATTCTGTATCAAGGGCGAGGTGGGCCATGCCTAGAATTGCATTCATTGGCGTACGGATTTCGTGACTCATATTCGCTAAAAACATCGATTTAGCTTGGTTGGCGGCATCGGCTAACTCTTTGGCTTTATTTAAATCCTGGGTGCGAATGATGACTTCTTGTTCTAGATTTTCGGCGGCATGTTTTAGCGTCATATTGGCTTCATATAACTCTAAGGACTTCTGTTCTAAAAGCGCTTCGGCTTCTTTTCGAGCCTGGCGCTCTCGTTCTATTCTACGTTTGTAGAGTTCTTCATCCACATTAAGCTTCTTTTGTTAGAGTAAAAGTGGCAGATTGATAGTTATCCTCAATCTCGCTTTTAACGGTAATAACTTCATTGAAATGTTCGCATGCGCCCTCAATTAAGCCCTCAGCTAGACATGCAAATGGGTTACCAGAGCGATAAAACATTTGCATTTCGTTCTGGCTAATTCGTTTAGTTTCAAAGCTTGGTAATTCAGCGTCGTTGTAGAGCTTTTTAACTTCAATATGTACGTGTTGGTCAATGGTATCAAGGAATTCAAAAGTACTTTCGACACTATCAAAAAAGTGTGGAAATAAAACAAAAAAACGCTTTAACAAATACTTACCATAAGCATGAACTAGTTCATCAACGGGCTTATTTATGTGATTGCTTAATGAGCTGACCAACATTAACAGCTCTTTATTGTCGTAGTTTCCAACGCTGGTGTAAGCGCCGTTTGAAGTAAGTGAGTTTTCTTCAATGATTTTGTCTGCGACCTCATAAGAAAACTCATTTTCGACCATTTCTAAAAACTCGGTAAAGACGATACCTTTCATATAATTGGCCTAATGATTTTTCATACTTAAAGTTTAGATATAAACAAGAGTTTTACAATTTTTATGTATCAAACTTTAGTATGGCTAGCGATAAAATCAGCTATTAAGTTTTTTGCTTTAAATAACACAGACTTTGTCGGGAGTTGTAGCCATGTAGTTTTCAGATGGTTTTATTGTTTTTTACAAAAAATAAACATTAATTGTGTTTTTGGGTACATGTGGGTAGTCTATCTCTATAGGTAATTTAATATTATAAATAATTAAGGAAGATAGTCTTGAAGATTTACAGCTCAACTAAGTTGTTAGTGAAAACATTAATAGTACTTTTGTGCTTTACTCAACATACCTTACAGGCACGAGAATGTAGTGCTATGCCAGAATCTGGCAATGTATACTCTGTAATTAATAGGGGGTCTGGCCTTGCACTTGATGTAAATACCAGTGATTCTAGCTCAGCCCCGAATATTATTAGCTACGAATACTGGGGTGGAAATAACCAAAAGTTTCAGCTTATTCAAGAAGCAGATGGCTATTGGATTATTCGCTCTAAATTTAATAATAAAGTTCTTGATGTGTTGAACTCATCGCAATCAAATGGTGCAAATATAATTGCTTATGATGATTGGCAAGGAGCAAATCAACGTTGGTTGTTAAAAGCATCTTCATCGGGCGGCTTCAATATCGTTAATAAGTTAACCGGTAAATCTTTGACAGTTGCAGGCTCAAATAATACTGCAAATGTTTATCAAAATGATGATGCTGGGATCAGTTCACAAAGATGGTTTATTAATCCAGTAAATGGCGACTGTGGGACTACAGGAACCACTCCTAGTGACTTAATAGGCTTTGCATCTCAAGCAGGTCAAGATGGATTGAGCACAACGACCGGTGGTGGTAATAACACTGCCATCACAGTATATAGCTGTGATGATTTAAGTACGGCGTTGAGTTCTAGTTCTGCTGCGGTTATTCAGGTTCCAGATAACACCGTGATTGATTGTAGAACCGCCAATAGAACGGTGCCAGCTTGTCCACTTGATTGTGGCCAATGGGGTGATTACGGTAAAACGTGGTACAGAATACCTGTTGGTAATCAAAGCTGTAGTGAGTTGGGAAGTAGCTCAAACTCAACCGTGAATGTTACCCGCAATGATAGACGTATTATTGTGCAATCAAATAAAACGCTGCAAGGGTTAGGTAAAAACTCGAAAATAATTGGTGCCAGCCTCGTTATCAGTAATCAGCGAAATATTATTATTAAGAACATTATGCTTGAGGATATTAACCCTGCGCTTGTTGAAGCTGGTGATGCTATTTCAATAGATGATAGTAGTCATGTATGGGTTGATCACATGGCATTTAATAAAATAAGTGATGGATATATTGATGTAGACAATAGTCAAAACGTTACTTTAAGTTGGAATCGTTTTTACGGGCATAACACGCAAGTTTGCGCTAACCAGCATTGGTATACTCATTTATTCAGAAACTCTCAAATAACAGCGCATCACAATTTTTGGGATACAGCAGCAGGGAGAAACCCTAAAGTCGATGGCTATAATTCACGTGTGCATATGTTTAATAATTACTGGAAGAACATTACTTACTTCTCAATTAGTGCGGGGAATGGCGCTGAGGTTTTAGTAGAAAACAATTACTTTGAAAATTCAGCAAAACCGCACTGGAATCAAGGCTCGGGTTATTTTAGTGCTTCAGGAAATATTTACACTGGAAGATCAGCAACTGATCAATATCGTGATAGCGGAGCAGCGGTATTTGGTGATGTTCAACTCTATCCATATCGATTAGATGATCCAAATTCTTTGGGCAGTAAAGTGAATGGCGGAACAGGCCCACAATAAATACTTATTGTGAGTTGGAAAAAGCTCAGCTATTACTAAATAGCTGAGCTTAACGTTTTAAATTGCAACTAAGCTTTGCTCCAGCATCGCTTTAATTTGCTTAACAATTTTAGCTTCTGTTTCTGGCTCAAATTGTTGAATACGTGGGGTGTGAATATGCCCTGTAGGGATGTCTGAATTAAGCTCATCACGCAGGCGAATACTACGGTACGAAATTTCATTTGATAAGTAGCCGCCGCCACCGCCTTTTACTGCAATCGCACCTTCTAACTCTTTAAGAGATTGTGGCTCAAATGCTTTTTCAAGCGTAACGACTTTATGATTGTCGTTGATTGGGAATGGCCCTTTGGCTTTTTGCATCTGCTTAACGGGTAAGCTGAAAGTGACAAACTCATTGCCCGGAAGAGGGCGGTCGTTTAGGCTCGAAATTTTCGGTGCAGTGGCCGTGCCGCCATACACAATATTGGCGTTATCGGGTGCCGTTACACTACGGCGTTTACCTGGAAAGCGTTCAAGATCAAAGTCTTTGCTGCCCATACTGATAGTGGCAATCATATCGACATTGTTAAGTGCGTAATATGGCGCAAGTAATGATTCGATAATACCTTGGTCAAAGTCTTCGTAGCGTACTGGCACCATTACCGTATTGATCTCAGCGCTAATGCCATTGTAATTAATCACTTGGCCATCAAGTAATAATGCCGCAACACCTGATGGGTTACTTTGATTAATATTTCTATCTAATAAGAATGGATCAAAACCTGTAATTAAAATGCGTTTATCGGTTTTTTTACTGTAATCAAGGTCGGTACGGCCTCGGCTGCCATTTTCAAGCATGGTTAATAACGCGGTTTGTTCACTATCGGTCATTGCAAACTGAGGTTTGCTGGTGCGAATAATCTTGCTTGAAAGTAAACGTGCCCAATACAGCTCTCGGTCGTCGAAGCTGTTGGTTTTAATTATACGCGCTTTGGCATCGCGCCATAATTGTTTGGCGTAATCATCAATAAGGTCACTTGCTTGCTGATAACTGGTGGCAGCTTGCCATTGTTTTTCAAATTGATTTACTTCATCAGAAAAAGCACTCAACACCTTTGGCATGGCTTTGCTGGCTTTTTCAATACGCAGTTCCTCAACGGTTAAATTGGCTGCAAATACAGTAAATGACGAGGCAATTAAGCTAGTGGCAAGTAAAACTTTTTTCATGATTATCCTATTTAGTTACAGCAGGTTTTGTAGGCTTGAGTTAACTATCCTATGGATAAAAGCTGAGCGCAAATAAAATCGCTCAAAATAGAATTAGAGAAATAATGAATGAACAGAGATAGCGCTTTTGCTCAATACTTTACCTCAAAGGAAGGACTTTAAATGTTCGATATGAGTTAATTTATTATCGTTTTTCGGTAATTTTTGTTTGTTTTTTAACTTTTTCAGTGCCATAGTAGTTTTTTTACTAGAAGGATCGAGAAAATGAAATTTGGTTCTATAGCAATCGTTTCGCTGATTGTGTTGTTATTAACTGGTTGTACGACAATTAAAGTTGAGGAGTCTCACTTTTTGTATCCGGATAAAAAAATAACGATGCGGGAAATACAAAATGTTGATGCGACAGCCAAAAAGCAAGAAGTTACTTTATCCACCGATGAAGGCATCACTCTTAAAGGCACCCTAATTAAAGTTGCAGATGCACGCGCAACAGTTATTTACTTTGGTGGCAACCAGTTTCGCGTTAGTGCCGCAGGCGGGGATCCTGCCAAGCTACTTTTACCTTTTCAGGTAAATATTCTAATGATGGACCATCGCGGTTATGGGCTGAGTTCTGGAGTACCCAGTGTGGCTAACCTAAAAGCTGATGCATTACTGGTGTTTGATTATGTGAAAGGCAGAGCCGATCTAAGTACTTTGCCTGTGGTGATCCATGGTCATTCTTTAGGAAGTATGATCGCAGGTTATGTTGCCAGTCAGCGCAACGTCGATGCTCTCGTACTCGAAGGCAGTGTGACAAATGTTGAGCAGATGACAGCAGCACGAATTCCGTGGTTTGCTAAACCGTTTGTTAGTGTTGAATTTAGTGAAGAGGTTAATCAAGTTGATAATTTAAAAGTATTACAAGTTTACCAAGCACCGCTATTAATAATCACCGGTGAAAAAGACACACAAACGCCACCTGAGTTAGCGGAAGATTTATATCAACATGCAAAATCTCAGCAAAAGCAGCTTTACATTGCAAAAGGTAAGCATCATTCAAATGCGTTGACAGGTAAGCAGTTAGCGACTCACTATGAGCAACTTTTAAAACAAATAACACTGAGTAAATCGTCATGAAAAAAATAGTGTGGATGAGTACGCTGATCCTAAGCTTGCTACTTTTTACGCTTATTAGTTTGTTAGTAACAAGCATTATTGTCCTTTTCAGTGACAGTGATGTGTTAAGTTTTACGCAAAGTAACGGTGCGCATATGTGGATTGGCCTTGAAGTCAGTGGATCTTGGCAAGGAATCGCTCAGACATTGGGTGAGCATGGCTTTGATAGTGTTTTATGGCTGGGTCTTGTGCAATTGCTGCCGTTTTTTCTTATCAATATAATTTTGATTCGGTTATTTCTGCTTTACCGATGTGGATCTTTTTTCACTATTGAAAATATCCAATGTTTTAAATGGTTAGGTGGCGTATTATTAGCGCAATTTGCACTAGTTGTATGCTATCCACCACTACTTATAACTCTTCTTAATTTTGCAACAGGAACTGATATGGGAAGAGTCGTGACGATACAAGATACTGATATTATAGGTTTAGTGGTGGGGTTGATTATTTATGTTATTGGTTGGATTATGGGCCAAGCACAGCAACTACAAGAAGAGCAAGAGTTAGTGATTTAATGGCGATTATTATTGATTTAGATGTTGTGTTAGCTAAGCGAAAAATGAAATCTACAGAATTAGCTGAAGCGATAGGTATTACGCCACAAAACTTATCCGTTCTTAGGGCTGGGCGAGCTAAAGCTGTACGCTTTACAACCTTAGATGCAATTTGTAAGCACTTAGGTTGTCAGCCAGGTGATATTCTGCGTTTTGAAGATGACTAACGCAAAATGAGTTTTGTTTGTTTAGTTTGAGCGTCTTTTAATAACTTGCGGTATTTTGCCGGGGTGACGTGCATTATTGCTTTGAACTCTTTGATTAAATGGGGCTGATCGGTAAAGCCACACTCTACAGCAATATCTGCAAAGCTTTGCTCAGGGTTTTCCTTAATTGCTTGTTTAGCCAGTTTTACTCGGTAAATACGTTCAAAATATTTAGGTGTGACACCACATTGCTCCTTAACCTGCCTTTCAAGCTGACGTTGACTCAGTGGGGCACGCTGATAAGCCGTTTCGAGAGGCGTTAACTCAATGAGATTACGGATTAAATGTTTTGAGTGTTTATTATGTTGATTTAATCTGTGCTGGCTAGTGAAATACGATTTGACCAAGGTCACAAACTTTTCGAGGTTGGCACTCTGTTGCAAGGTTTTTGCTATAGCATTTAATGAGCTCTTTGCGACGATAGGGTGTGCAGAGCGTTCAAGTTCAGGCAAAACGGTCGGGTTAAAACGAATACCACAGAACACAGCATTTTCTGAAAAAGTAAGTTTAGAAGCATGTGTAGATGTTTGTTGGAATGCATAAGGGGGGAGCAACTGATGGTCATCAAGCAGTAGCTCACCTGCAACAGGAAATATAACACCTGTAGCTCCGTCACAAGCAAGCCATTGCTCCCCTTGAAAATTCGCCCTGGCAAACCAAATAGCTTGAATACTTTGGGCAATATCACCTTTAGGGGTCATCAGTTCTAAGGTAAGGTGGTTACTCATTAAACTCCACTTCAGGTTTAAACATTTTCACAATACGGTTCCAACTATTAATGGCATTAATAGCGATTGTGAGAGCGACTAACCCTTCGTCTGTAAATTCTTTAACTAGCGATTGGTAGAAAGTATCATCAATTGGCTGTGCTTGTGTCAATTTTTCTGACAAAGTTAGCGCAAGTTGTTCTTGGTTAGTGTAAAAGGGCATATCTTTCCAAGCACATAAACCAATAATACGGTTCGTAGTTTCACCATAGTCTTTTGCTTGTTGTGTGTGCATCGCAATACAAAAAGCACATTGATTAAGTTGCGACACTCTTAATTTAATAAGCTCCCATGTTTTTAAGCTGAAAGTCGTTTCGGCAGCCTGTTTTATAAGTTGCTCTTGTTCCATTAGGTGCTTTATTAGCAGTGGTTGTAAAGAAAAATAGTTAGCTCGTTTCATAAATGACCCTTAAATAATATTTTCAACGAGCTTAGTGCTTATGCATTGTTTAATATTGCAAAAAAACGACATTTTATAGAGTTTCTTAGACACGCCAATTAGCACCTTATTTTGAATCCTGCTATGCTACGCGCATTTGCAACACTGAGTATTTGAGATGATTAACGATAACGATGTAATTGAAACATTAGATGAGTTAGAAACGTTTTTACGCCTAGTTGAAAATGGCGGTTTAGGGCTTGAGAACGTAGCCGGAGTTGCACTTGCTACAAACAATAGTGATGGTCGCCCATTTGTTGCGGTGCTTGATGATAGTCATAAGCTGCTACTGGGTCGTTACGTAAGTAATGATGTTTATGAAAACGGTAAAGATATGATCCGTTATGGGACTAAAAAAGCACATTAGCGTTTTTCTTGTTGATAATGAATTGCTATAGTGGCGGCTCGTTTTCATGATTATCTATTAGTTTTAGTTAGTTTTAAAAGGAAATTTGTTTATGAGGTTTTTAATGTTGGCCTTGGTTGGTTTAGTTTTATCTGGATGCGCAAACTCAGGTAAAGAACAAGCAAGTAACGATGGCTTAATTTGTAAAATGGAAAAACCGACTGGCAGCAATATTGCTACTCGCGTGTGTCGTACACCTGAACAAATTGCTGCTTTGGAAAAAGAAGGTAAGCAAGGGATTCGTGATATTCAAAGAAATAGCACTAATACAATAAAATGAATTAGTGGCTGCAATAAGCTCTATAGTATTTTAGCGTTTCAATGGCCACATGTTAATTGTGGCCATTTTTTTGATTGTATTTTGATATTTTATTTTGTGCGATGACGCTGCTGTACGTCACTTGCAAAATATCCATATAAACAGAACTAAGTTTAATTTTTGCTGGCGTTCTTTTGTATCTAATAACTAATAATGTTAATGGTTTAGCTAATCGTGTAAAGTTCTCTATGAATACTCATTACCAGTTCGCTAGGAATGCATAACTGATTGGCCAATGTGTCTAAGTAGTGTTTAGAAACTGTTTGGTTCAAATCAATTGCACTGGCACTGGCTGCATATACTTCAATACCCATTTGTGCGTTTGGCACAGCGGCAACTAACTCTGATAGTTGCATTGGTTTTCTTAGCTCATCAAACAGCATGGCTTTTTCTTGCACTGACAATTGCATTGTTTCTACTTGTGCGAAGATTTTTTGTCTTTCGGTTTCATCAATGTGGCCATCAGCATAGGCCGCTGCAATCATAGCGCGCATGAGTAATAATTGCCCATCACTGTGATTATCGTCGATTGCATCAGTGAATGACTGCTCGGGCAGCGTGGCGGGGGTAAAATCAAAACCACGAGAACTAGTTTGCTGAACTGGAGCCGCTTTTTGTTCTGAGTATTGTTTATAGGCTTTCCAAGCAAGGCCACCGACAGCAGCAAGCGCACCATATTTTACGGCTTTTTTACTGCTCTTTTTACTTTTTCCGCCCATCAAGCTCGTTAGCCCACCGCCGGCAACACCACCCAAAAAGCCATTCAGCGCGCCTGATTTATTTAAATTACCCACTAATTTTTGTAAGTCTTTCATTGTTCTCTCCTTGCAGATATGTGCCCAGATTAGGTGATTTAAAATCAAAAGGAAACGAGATAAATGTTACAAAACACATCAGTTAACAATTGGTGGTATATTTTTATTGGGTATTCTATCGGCAATATTAAAACCTGCTATTGGGGTGAATAGGGATTAACTTAAGTCAAGAAAGCCAGCAAACTAGCTTAATGCTGATCAGTTAAGAATATTTTTATGATCACTTGACTGATCTTTTCATAGCTTCAAAATCCGATATTAGAAATAATATCGGATTTTTTATGTCTCTAATTCAGCACTTCGATGATATGTCCTCCTTTTTAGATGAT
>NZ_JACDWV010000112.1:0-1423 GCF_016464105.1 Pseudoalteromonas sp. bablab_jr010
GATCAGTTAAGAATATTTTTATGATCACTTGACTGATCTTTTCATAGCTTCAAAATCCGATATTAGAAATAATATCGGATTTTTTATGTCTCTAATTCAGCACTTCGATGATATGTCCTCCTTTTTAGATGATGTACATACGCTCGACAAACTTAAGCAGGTTCTTGACCCTGATATTCTTGAACAAGCATTTGAACATGCGGGTGTTGCAACTGTTCGCAGAAGGCGATTACCGCTAGAAGCTGTTATGTGGTCTGTCATTGGAATGAGTTTATTCCGAAACGAAACCGTGTGGGATATTGCTAATAGACTCGATATATCTCTGCCCGGAAAAAACAAATTAGTAGCGCCGAGCGCACTAGTGCAAGGTCGCCAAAGATTGGGTTACGAAGCAGTCCAACAAACATTTCAACTACTTTCACATAAAGCGTTTACCACCCAGCCTTTTGAGCAGTGGTGTGGACTTAATTTACTTGCAGTGGATGGCGTTAGCTTCCGAACTCATGATAATCAAGAAAACCGAGAAAAGTTTGGCAGTGACAGTAATCAACATGGAGAAGTCAGCTACCCACAAGTTCGAATGTGTAGCTTAATGGAAGTATCTAGCCACTTATTGCTAGACAGTAGTTTTGACGCCCGTTGCGTAGGTGAAATGAGCCTAGCTCAACGTCTATTACCAGCCGTACCGGATAATTCTCTAACCTTGTTTGACCGTGGTTATTACTCATTAGGACTGCTACATCAATGGCAAAACCAAGGAAATAACGCTCACTGGATGTTACCAGCAAGGAAGGATTTACAGTATCAAGTTGAACACAGTATCAGTGATAATGATAAAATAGTTACCTTGTCCACAAGCCCTCAGGCTAGAAAGAAGTTTGAGTCATTACCAGATACTATAACGGCAAGATTAACCACTTATAAAGCTGATGGAAAAAGCTATCGTGTTCTTAGTTCGCTTATTGACCCTTTACGATTTCCGCATGACGAATTAATAGAGGTTTATACACAACGTTGGGAAATTGAGCTGGCGTTTAGAGAAATAAAGCAGGGATTGAATCATAGCAAACACACATTACGTAGTAAGAAGCCAGACATGGTACGCCAAGAGTTATGGGGGTTATTACTCGCTTACAACTTAATACGCATAATCATGCTTGATGCAACTAAAGAAGAAGATATCTTGCCTACTCAATTAAGTTTTAGCCAATCTATGCGTCAGGTAATCGCTTTCTTCATGTTTACGCCAATACATAGTGCAAGTAAATTACCTGCTCATTATGATGAATTACTGACAACTCTTAGGTTGTTTATCTTACCCGATAGGCTACCAGACAGGCATTATCCAAGGGTGGTAAGAAGGAAACCTAATAAATATCCCTATAAAAGAAAATGCCAGTCAGCTCTTAACTGACTGGCATTA
>NZ_JACDWV010000113.1:0-321 GCF_016464105.1 Pseudoalteromonas sp. bablab_jr010
AGATGTGTATAAGAGACAGACCTACATCTTGCTTCTGTGGTTTAGATAAGCATCGCGCGAAATAAATTTCACGCCTACGGGTATGCATTTCACTGAGACTGCGTGCAGGCTGATCTGACTTATAGCTTAAAGCTTACAGCTCTGTTGTTTTAATCTAACTTCTAACCACTGATATCTAATATCACCATTTTTTCGACGTTAAAACGCCTCCTACAACTCGCATCTCGTTCCTCGTATCTCGCAAACTTTCAATCTGATACCTGACGGCTCCAAACGTTGGGTTTCGCTCCGCTCTAACCAACCTACGAGCTAATGAGTTAA
>NZ_JACDWV010000114.1:0-463 GCF_016464105.1 Pseudoalteromonas sp. bablab_jr010
AGTGATTTTTCATTGTCATTTATTAAATTTCAGCCTTATGTGCTGAGTTAATCTTTAATTTTACACACTGGTCAGCGCTAGTTGCAAAAGTCGTTATGCCTCTAGAATTAAAAGGATTGGATTTGTAAGACTGATTTTTAGGGTTTCTTTTTTATAATTAGACACCCATTTTAACACCTCGCTACAATAAGGTTTGGATATTTTTAAATAGACACCCAACTTATATTTAATCAGTTTAATGAGACACCCAACTTATTTTTAAAAAGATGTAGCTTAAGTAAAATGTGAATTATTGAGAACAAGCTGAATTGCTAGAAAGAATAGTGATTTTTCATTGTCATTTATTAAATTTCAGCCTTATGTGCTGAGTTAATCTTTAATTTTACACACTGGTCAGCGCTAGTTGCAAAAGTCGTTATGCCTCTAGAATTAAAAGGATTGGATTTGTAAGACTGATTTTTAG
>NZ_JACDWV010000116.1:0-642 GCF_016464105.1 Pseudoalteromonas sp. bablab_jr010
CGACGGTTTAACTCATGAAGAACGAGAAAAAATTAAAAGAGAAAATCGTATTAACGCAATTAACCAGTGGTGCGCTGAGAACCCTGGCAGAGACCCAACAAGAGCAAAAGATAAAACCATTAAACAGCTCGCCTTAGATGAAGAAGATGTGGTGCGATTAGAAGAATTTAGAAGAGATAATCCTGAAAAAGCTGCAGAAAGTAGAAGGAGAGCCGAGAACAGTAGTAAATATTTTGATGATAGACAAACCTATACAGAGCAACTACCAAGAGACTATTTACATCAAGACAGTTATGAAACGCGATTAAAAAAAGCTGAAGCACTTAATGGCTGCAGCTTTAAAACTCGTACCTTTAAAAGTAAGCGTTTTACTGATCAATATGCAGCAGAGCTTGAATCTCCTAATCGAGGCTCAACACTTGAGGGGCATTGGGTAGAGAATGATGGTAAGCAGTTGGCTATTTCATGGTTTGGAGGGTGGTCTAACTTATTTACAGCACTTGGCTTTTTCTTTGAAACACTCGCTTTTATGGTTTTCTTATTTCATGTATATGCGTTAATTGGGAATGGGTTTGAATATTTTTGGATTATGGCCTCAATCTATGTGACGCTCTTTGGTTTGGGTTATTTCACTTTAAAACA
>NZ_JACDWV010000013.1:0-27989 GCF_016464105.1 Pseudoalteromonas sp. bablab_jr010
AGCTGTGAATATTAGAATCGATAAATGATGAAATATTGGCGAAGCTATGATTAAGGGGCATAAAAAAATCCGATGACCTGTGATCATCGGATTTTGATCCTATTATGCCAAATGTCAATTGCTTAACTGATCGGCATTGGACCTTAAAGTCTGCTTTTGCCAATATTATGACGGACTATATTTCTGCAAGCGCCGTTGAGTGTGCTTTTGCTTGTGATGGTGATAGTACTGCTGGTTTAGTTACTCGATTGCGTGCAGGTCTTGCCGGTGCTGCTGCAGGTTTACCAAGTTTAAACATGATAGCGTCACGCACTTCTCTTGGTTGATAGCCTGATTTTACTTTCATACGAATATGCGGAATGCCTGCCGCTTCTAACGCGCCACTGACAAACCAGTCACGTTGGGCTTTGTGGCCGTCGCGGTTGGTGTTATTTACTAAATCAACAGCGGCAACAATGCTAAGTTTGTCCTTGTCGATAAGCACGTAATCTAACTGTTTGTTTTTGGCTTTAGCCATTGCAGCACGTTTAGCTTTGACAGATAAGCCTTGCTTACAGTCGATTAAATCAATCAGTTTAACACGGCTGACGATTTTGTACTGGTCACCTACAGCACGTTCTAGCAGGTGTAAAAAAGCACTCTCAACTTGCGTAAAAACAGTTTGCTTACGAGTGAAAGGGTAAGGGTTTCCGCCTTCATCGGTAAACTTTGACGCAACAACAGAGGCTACGACGACTAATACTAAAATTGATAATAAAGCGAATTCCATACGGTAACTCCACAACAACAAATTGACACTGAAAACTAATAGCAATTAGCGTGCCTAACTGTATGGAGCTACCCGAAATTTTTAAGCCGTGTATCCGCCAGCAACCCCTTTAACAGCGATTGCTACCGCGTCATGGGCATGAAGTGATTCGTAGTGGTTTATTTGTAGCCAGTAATCTGCGTAGTTATGCTGTTCAAGTAAGCCTTTAATTTTACGTGCAGCATCTTCGCAGAACATGAGGTTTTGACCATTTAAGCGGGCAAACTCTTGCTCATCTTCACGTTTAACCGCCGCTTGTACTGGCGTTTTTAGCTCAGCTTCTAAAGCATCAATTAAGCCAACCACATCAAAGCTGTCAATTTGGCTGTCGAGTTTTACTTTCACGTTGGCGATTGAACGCTGTGAGTGTGGTGTAGCTACAATCCCGTCAGTTGTGCCTAGCCATTCTAAAACAGTTTGCTTATCAACATTTTGCTCTGCAAACTTTTCGCTAAAAGCGTTTTGAATTAATTGACGAGCAAGAGCCGCTGAACATGGGCATGTTGACGAGTAAGTGACATCAACCATTAACTCAAAGCTTACAATGCCTTGGTTGATCTTAGCGATCAGATGAATCGGGTAGTTTTTCCAACCTACTTTGCCACTTAATAAAGATTTTCGGCGCAGTGGTAGCTCAAACTTAAATTCGATTTGTGCTTGGTCACTTAAATCATCATGGCTGCTAATAAAGGCATCAAGTGCTTGCTTGAGAGTTTGTGGATTAACTTGCTGCTCGGTTGATAAGGTATCAAGGGCTAAAAATAAACGCGACATATGAATGCCTTTGGCGTCTTCTTTATGCAAGTTTACAAAAGCGCGTGCCTTGGCAATTACGTTTACAGGGGCAATATTGCGAGTTTCAAAAATGAAAGGAAGTTCAATTTCGCCCATGCCAACCCAGTCTAATTTACCTGTTTGTAAGGCGGGAGCCGTATCAGCAATATCTGGCATTGTGGTTTGCATGGTAATACTCATTCTTTGCAATTATTAAAGCGCGGTATTTTACATGAAAAAATATAAAAAAGCGGCGTTGATGAAAAAATTCTATGTTTATCGCACAATATGAATATTTCTAAAGGAATAGTGATAAAATTAACTATGCTGTTTTTTTTCGATTATGTGCCTAAGCTTTAATATATGATTGATTCTTCTTTGAGTCCCTGGGCTCGCACACTCTCAAGCTTTATTTCTAAGTACGGTGAGTTTAAAACTGCCGCTGCCTGTTATGCCTTATTACTGGTCATGTCGCTGATTTTATCGTGCATGTTTTATTATGTAGCAGTCGGTACGGTAACTTTAGTTGATGTTTTAGCTGTGTTGTTTTTTACCGCAGTAGTATCGCCGATATTAATAACAGTGCTGCTCAATTCTATTCGCCAGTTAGAAGCATCTTATAGTTATCTAGATAGCGCAACCAAACAAGAAAAACTGCTCAATCAAACACTAAAAGACAATATCAGTCGCTTAAACGAAGAGATTGATGAACGTAAAATGGCGTTTCATGCTAAGCACAGAGCAATAGAAGAACTTAGACGCGAAATTGCTGAGCGTAAGAAAACTCAACAAGAACTAGCTCAACAAGGCATGCTATTACGCTCTATTGTCGACTCATCTCCCGATTTGTTTTATTACCGCGACAACAATGGTGTGTTTGCTGGCTGTAATAAAATGTTCGAACAAGTGATTGGTAAAAGCAGCGATGAGTTAATCGGCAAGAGTGTCGAAGAAATCTATCCAAGTGATTATTTACCGGAGGTACTTCGCACCGACAAAAAAGTATCTCAAACTCACCAAGCTCTTACACTTGACGTTGAATACCCTGTTAATGGTGAAAAACGTTGGTTTGAAATGCGCAAGCTACCCTTTATTAATGAAAAAGGTGAGTACATTGGTTTACTTGCCTTTGGCCGTGATATCACCAGTCGTAAAGAGGCGGCTCAGGCCCTTGAAGCGGCTTACAAAGATAAAGGTAAATTCATTGCGACTCTAAGTCATGAACTAAGAACACCGCTTAACGGTATAGTGGGTTTAACCCGCATGTTGCTAGATACAGAACTTGATAAACAACAACGTAGTTGGTGTAACACGGTATTCTCAAGTGCCGAAACCCTTGGCAATATATTTA
Source organism: Pseudoalteromonas sp. bablab_jr010 (assembly GCF_016464105.1). Lineage (NCBI taxonomy): Bacteria > Pseudomonadati > Pseudomonadota > Gammaproteobacteria > Alteromonadales > Pseudoalteromonadaceae > Pseudoalteromonas > Pseudoalteromonas sp. bablab_jr010. Next base: position 2,934 of record NZ_JACDWV010000013.1, read on the forward strand.
ACGATATTATCGACTTGGATAAAATTGATCGTGAGCAGCTTGATATTGTTGCTGACTCTGTCAATGTGGCCGACTTTATAAATGATGTGGTGAACTTTGCAGGCTTAATTGCTGAGCAAAAGGGGCTTGAGTTCAATATTAAACGCAAAGGTACGTTAGACGTTTATGCGTCACTTGATCCGACTCGTTTACGTCAAGTAGTTTGGAATCTCATCAATAATGCGGTTAAGTTCACCCAACAGGGTCATGTTGAGCTTGAATGTCGCCGTGAGAATCGCGCTGATGGGCCTTGGTTAGTGATGCGTGTAAGCGACACCGGTCAAGGCATTCCTCAAGAGCAGCTGCACCGTATTTTTGACATGTACTATAAGGCACCTGATATCAAAGGCACCAATGCAATTGGTTCAGGGATTGGTCTTGCAGTAACTAAAGCACTTGTTACTGCGATGAAAGGTGAAATCAATGTCAGCAGTACTGAAGGTGAGGGCAGTGTTTTTGTTGTCGAAATTCCCCTTAAGCTTTGTATTGCGCCAGCTGAGCAAAGTTATGCGGTACGCAGCTTAAATATTCTTTTAGTTGAAGATGTGCCGCTAAATGCTGAGATTGCTACCAACCTACTTGAGCAGCGTGGCCACGAAGTTATTTGGGCTGAAACAGGTGAAGATGCGCTGTCGTTTGTCTACACAGAAGATGACTTAGACCTCGTTTTACTTGATATGCAATTACCTGATATCAATGGTGATGAAGTTGCTCGTCAAATTCGTGATGATGAGCACTTTGATAAGCTGCCAATCGTTGCCTTGACTGCCAACGTGCGTAGTGCCGAAGAAGAACTTGCGGGTATTAATATTCAAGGTGCACTCGCTAAGCCTATCAACACCACAAAACTCGATAAAATGCTCGGCGAGCTATTTGATATAAAACAGCAACAAAATTGTCAGCCTGAGCCAATTAAAGCCGTGACGGAAAAAGACTTATCGGGTATACGTGTTGAGCTTCTCGATATAGAAACCATCGAAGACTTTGTAGGCTCAATGGGGCTGGTTATTTTTAATCGTAGCTGTGAGTTATTTAATAAGTTAAACCCTCAGTATCAAACTGAGCTAGCAGATGCGTTAGCTAAAGATGATAGAGAAGAATACAAATCGGTGGCGCATAAATTGAAAGGTGCAGCTGGCTCTGTAGGCTTAAACGATGTGCAGTTACATGCTAAGAAGATGGAACACGGCGCGCTTGAAGAAAGTAGTGAAGAGTTACAACAGTGGCTTGATGAACTTGCAGTTAAAATAAATGAAGGGCGTGACGCCCTCCAATTATTCTTACAACAGTTAGAAGATTAATTCTAATTAGCTGTCGATTTTACCAATGAAACGATAGCCTTCACCATGGATGGTGCTGATCAGCTCAGAGGTGCTGTTATCGCTTTCAAAGTGTTTTCTGATACGACGAATGGTTACGTCTACAGTACGGTCATTTGCACGAAGCTCACGGCCAGTCATGTGCTTAATTAATTGCTCACGGCTGAAAATACGGCCTGGTGAATCGAGCATTAAACGAAGTGCGCGGTATTCACCTTTAGGTAAACGCTTAGCGTCGCCACTTGGAGATGTTAAACAACGGCTGTTTTCATCAAGTTCCCAACCGTTAAATGTAATAACACCATTTGTTTCGATATTCGCTTCTTCGCCACCTAATGCTGTGCGCGAAATAAGGTTACGAGCACGAATAGTTAATTCGCGAGGGTTGAATGGTTTTGTGATGTAATCATCAGCACCAATTTCAAGACCTAAAATGCGATCAACGTCGTTGTCACGACCTGTTAAGAAAATTAAACCAACATTACGTTTTTGACGTAATTCACGCGCTAAAATAAGCCCGTTTTTACCTGGTAGGTTGATATCCATAACTACAAGGTTCACATCATCATTATTTGTAAGCTTGTCATGCATATCATCGCCATCAATGGCTTCAATAACTTTGTAACCTTCGGCTTCAAATAAACTAACGAGGTTTAGTCGAGTTACGTCTTCATCCTCTACGATCAGAATGACTGGCGTTTGCATTGTATATTAACCTTTTCGGAAATTTTATTTACAAAAATTCGGTATTATCAAGCAAAACCGAATACTAGAGATTATAGGATTAGATCCAATTGTTAACAAGTAAAATCAATTTGGATAAAACTTAGCCATAGCTAACAATCGAGATTGCACTTTAAAGTTATGCTGCAATACGTGCTGCTTATTGATATACAGTCGGATTTTATTTCCTTCTTGAACCAGAGAGGCTATTCCGCCTTTCTCTAAAAAGCGAATACTTTCACCTATCGTTAAAGTATTTAATGAAATTGTATCGGTCCAAAGTGGAAGTATATCATTTTCTAATGTTTCATCAATGTATGTGATATCACAAATCTGAGAAAGTTCAGAAATTTGCTGAGTTTTTTTCACTAAAATAACGTTGATAGGTTTTTTGTTAATTTGCAGTTCACTTTTGTCCTTTAGGAACGACCCAGGCCCTGTTTCTACATTATAAAAACAGAAAGAAATAGGTGGAGGATCCATGCTTTCAGTAAACTTAGTGAACTTAGCAATTTGATATAAAAACGCCGATTTTACTTGTTCTGGTGATTTTGCAAAACTCGGGGTGGCGTAAATAACAAAAGCAAAAAGGCAACATATGATTTTCATCATGCATTACCTTCAGATAAGGGCAGAGTAATAATAAAATGAGCACCCTCGGTATTTAACTCATCGTGAATTATTGTACCGCCTAAGGCTTGGGTTACCAGGTTATAAACTAAATGCATACCTAGTCCACTTCCACCTTCGCCTCGTTTGGTTGTCACAAATGGGTCGAAAATACGTTTTCGAATCGTCTTTTCAACACCAACGCCATTATCGAAATAGTGAATAATAAAGCTGCTTTCATTGCGCTCAACGTTAAAGGTGATCTCGTTATCAAGCTCGTCGCTAAAACCATGGATCACAGAGTTACTCAATAACTGCTGTAACACCTGCTGTAATGGTCCCGATTTAGTCTCAATACTAAAGTCATTATTGCAGTTAATCGTGATTTTAGGGTTGCGATATTGTATTTCTGAGCGCATCGACATAATCACATCATTTAATAAATTATATAAGTTTACGTTAGTGGTTATTTCGACATCTTGATTAACTGCCACTTTCTTAAAGCTTGAGACTAGCTCTGCGGCTCGGTTTAAGTTGCGATAGATAAGATCTAGATTTTCAATGCCATCAGTTATAAAGCGTTTTAAATGTGCTGAGGTGAGTGTTTTTTGCTCAAACTGCGCGTTGATTTCTGCCAGCTTGTCACGCAGCAAAGTTGAACCCGTAATACCTAAGCCGATAGGTGTATTTACCTCATGGGCTACACCTGCAACCATTTGCCCTAAAGAGGCCATTTTTTCATTTTCTACTATTTGATTTTGGTATTGATGCATACGCTCAAGTGTATTGAGTAGTTCTTGGTTAGCCTCACGCAAGGCAATAGTACGTTGATTTACTTTCTCTTCAAGACTTTGGTTAAGCTGTTTTATTTCTTGTTTGTCTTTTTCGTGGCGCTCGATTTGCTTTTGGGTTCGGGCAAGCATGATATTTAAGCTGCTAGAAAGCTGATTAATTTCATCGACATTAGTTTTTTGTGCGCGAGTATCATAGTTATGGTTTTTTGACACATCTTGAAGCAAGTTACTCAGTTCATCAATTGGGTTCGCAATACGTTTTTGAATACGCAGAGCAACAAAATACACCAACACTAAAACAAATAGGGTTAGTAAAATATCAATAAAGATTTTACGGTTAATATACTGATTGAGCCTATCTAAGCCACCACGAACATAGGCATAGCCAATCACTTCTCCTTCATATTTGATTGGTTTTATTAATTCTATTACATCATCTTTAAACTTTGGCTCAGACAGATCGCTGATACTGTTTACTTTGATAGGAACTGGCGGAGTTCTATTGGCGTTAAAGCTGCTGAAAAAAACAGGCTCATTCGATAATTCGTCAATTGCGTATATGTGAATGTTTTTAATGAGCGGCACTGTCTCGAAAGATTTTAGGCGCTCTGTTTCAGTTTCGTTATCATCAAATAACACTGTGACCTGGGCGTTATATGCAATAATTTCAGATAGAATAGTTATTTTATCGACAATTAAGGCTTTTTGTTCTTTTACATCTAGGTAGGTCGAAATAGAGATAGACAAAGACAAGCACAACGCAGTAACAAGCATAACCGCATTAGTTAATGCCTTACGAATACTCGTTTGTGCCGATAAAATTGACATGCGCTATAGAAAGCCTAAATTTTTATTTTATTAGTAAGAGTTTAGTCTAGCAAAGACATTTAAAAGTAACTAAATATTTTAAAAAATATTTTTGCTACGAATAAGCTATTTACTCAACTTTTATTTAGCTGAGTAAACTGCAAATTTTGTATTTTTGAAATCGGTACTGTATTGGCCAAATTGCGCTTCTAAAATAGGTGGGTATTTTAAGAAGCTGTTTGCAACTATGGTCAGTTTACCTTGCTTACTCAAGTGTTGCTTTGCAGAGCTAAGAAATGCCTCGGCAATGGTGTAATCAGTGGCAATACCGGTGTGGAAAGGTGGGTTACTGATGATTAAGTCGAATTTACCATTAATATCAGATAAGCCATCACTTAATACCGCTTGGCCTTTAAGGTTATTTAATGCAAGTGTTTGCTCTGTGGCGTAAGTAGCAAGAGCACTTACATCGCTACATACAAACTCAAGCTCAGGCTGCTTTTTTCCTAAATAAGTAGCAATAATGCCTGCGCCACATGCAAAGTCGAGCACTTTACCCTTGCTAATACTTGGCGCATTATTTAGAAGTACCGCGGTACCTACATCAAGCGCACCGTGGTTAAATACGCCCGGCACACTAATCGCCGTAAATTCAATATCGCCGGCTTTCACTTGAAATTGCTTATGATAACGACCGATAGCAAAGTTATCGTTTAGCGTAAGCTCAGAGAATAAATACAAAATACAGTGCTTGGCACTATCGATTTTGTTACTAAAACCACAGTGATCTTTTAGTTGTTTCTCTGCTGATTTAACACCGCTTTTATTTTCACCTACCACAAATAGTTGCGCGTCTTGATGACAAACAGCACGAATGTTATCGAGGCACATTTGTGCTTCGGGCTTAGCTTTTGGGTAATAATAGATAACTAAATCGTAGTTATTATCTGGAATAGTGTGGCTAACCACAGCATGTACACCGGCAATTTTGCTAGCATACATGGCATTTGCGTGGTTATAACTGAACGCAGTAATTTTTGCGTCAGGGTTTAGCGTTTTAAGTTCGCGTAAGAAGCCATCTTGCTCAAAGTTAACCACTAAAATCGATTGTCCAACAAGTTCGTCTTCATTTCGAAGCAATAATAAACTTGGGTTGGTTAACTTACTCATGCTGCTTTACCTTTTGTTACTTAGTACGCTCAAACATTAGATCCCATACGCCGTGACCTAAACGGTGACCGCGCTGCTCAAATTTTGTCAGTGGACGTGAATCTGGGCGAGGAACGTAATCGTTAGTTTCTGACTGGTTTTTGTAACCTTCAGCAACTTGCATTACTTCAAGCATATGCTCAGCATAATTTTCCCAGTCAGTCGCCATATGGAAAACACCGCCAATTTTTAATTTGCTACGTAACTTTTGCGCAAACTCTGGTTGTACGATACGACGCTTATGGTGACGTTTTTTATGCCATGGATCAGGGAAGAATAATTGCAGCTTAGATAAGCTTTCATCGGCAATACAATCAGCTAGAACTTCAACTGCATCGTGTTCGAATACGCGTAAGTTTGTTACACCTGCTTCGTCGGCATCCATTAAACAGGCACCTACACCTGGGCGGTGAACTTCAATACCGATGAAGTTAAGCTCTGGTGCGTTTTTAGCCATTTCGACTAGCGATTTACCCATACCAAAACCGATTTCTAGTACCACATCGTTATCGTTACCAAACACTTCTTTTAGGTTTAGCATGCCATTTTTATGCTCAAGGCCCATCGTTGGCCAACACTTCTCGATGGCTGCCGCTTGGCCTTTTGTGAGGCGACCTTCGCGCTTTACGAAACTACGAATCGTGCGGATGTATTTACCCTCTTGCTTTGCTTGCTCGAGGTTTGGGTTACTTGAGTCACTCATATATTTTGGCCTGATAAAAATACTGACGATAGAAAAAGGGTGCGTATTATCCCTGACCTGCGCCTTGAGTACAATAGTCTGGGCTTGTTTATCTTATGAGATTAATATTGCAGCCATATGCTAGCTATTTAGGCAAAGTAGGGGCTGTTCGACTTGCTTGGCCTAACCAACTGCAATAGACTTGGCCGCAATGAGCTTCAGCAAGTAAAGATGTTATTTTGAATTTAAGCAATAAGGAGTCAACTTGGTTTGCAAACCAAGTGGTTGACTGGTACCACCTTCACGGCCGTAAAACTCTCCCTTGGCAGTTAAATAAAACCCCTTATAAGGTATGGATCTCTGAGGTCATGCTACAGCAGACTCAAGTGGTGACTGTTATTCCATACTTTGAAAAGTTTATGCAAAGCTTTCCTGACATTATTGCGCTTGCTAATGCCGATGAAGATCAGGTGTTACACCATTGGACTGGCCTTGGCTACTACGCCCGAGCGCGTAACTTACATAAAACTGCAAAAATAGTCCGTGATAACTACCAAGGTGAGTTTCCAACTACGCTTGAAGAAGTTATGGACTTGCCGGGTATTGGTCGTTCAACGGCAGGGGCTATCTTGTCTTTATCGCTTGGTCAACATCATCCAATTTTAGATGGCAATGTTAAACGAGTGCTAGCACGCTTTTTTATGGTTGAAGGCTGGTACGGAGTGAAAAAGGTCGAAAATCAACTTTGGTCATTATCATCGCAATTAACGCCTAAAGAGTCGGTTACTGAGTTTAATCAGGCAATGATGGATTTAGGTGCAAGCCTTTGTTCACGTAGTAAGTTTGACTGTGAGCCTTGTCCTTTGAATAGTAAATGCCTTGCTTTTAAAGAAGGTAAAGTAAAAGAGTTCCCGCATTCAAAGCCTAAAAAAGCTGTACCGAAAAAGTCATGCCATCAGCTCATTCTAGCCTGCGACAATAAAGTGCTTATGGAAAAGCGCCCAAGCTCAGGGATATGGGGTGGATTGTTTGGCTTTTTTGAGTTTAGCGAATTAACTGAGTTAGAAACATTTTTAGCCCAGCATGGTTTATCAAACAATACGCAAGCACTTGAAGCCTTTACCCATGTATTTTCGCATTTTGAGCTAACCATCAATCCACATGTTTTAACCTTGCCGAGCATTCCAGATCTCATTAATGAACGACAACTGGTTTGGTATCCGCTTGATGAGTCTGTTGAGGTTGGTCTTGCTGCACCAACGAAAAAGCTGGTTAAACAATTAAGCGCAATAGATTACAATAGCATCACGCAATAAGAGTAGAGAGCAATTATGGCACGTACAGTATTTTGTCAAAAGTTACAAAAAGAAGCTGAAGGCTTAGGCTTCCAACTATACCCAGGTGAGCTTGGTGAAAAGATTTTCAACAACATCAGTAAAGAAGCGTGGGGCCAATGGCAACACAAGCAAACAATGCTGATCAACGAAAAACACCTGAACATGATGGACCCAGAGCACCGTGCTTTTTTAGAAGAGCAAATGGTGGGTTTCTTATTTGAAGGTAAAGACGTAGAAATAGAAGGCTACCGTCCACCAGAAAAATAAGCGCATAATCAAAAGTAAAAAGGGCCGTAATGGCCCTTTTTGATCTGTATTATTCAGCTTCTTGTTCGGCTTTGTTAATTTGTTCTTTTAAGAACTGAGCCACCTTAGAGTATTCAATTTCGAAACTATCTCTAAGTGCAATTAATTCGTCGCTTGTAGGCTCGCTTTCTTTGCAGGTTTGTTCAAATCCAGCGGCAAGCTCAGCAACCTTCATTGCTCCTATGGTTTTCGAAATTGACTTTAGCTGATGGCAAGAAGTAATAATTTTATCTAAATCATATTCTATAACCCCAGCGTTTACCTCTTTACTGAGTTGATTACTCTGTTCTAAATACATCTTAAAGAAACGTAGCTTCTTCGCTTCATCATTGACATATTTACCTAGTACATCCATATCAATTGGTGTTGTAAGTTTTTTACTTTCCAATTTTGCAGCTTCTGGGTTTGCTTTATAAGCACATTTATGAAGTGTTCCTTCAAGCACATTTAGCTCAACAGGTTTTGTAATGTAATCGTTCATGCCTATGCTTAAACAACGCTCTTTTTCACCTTTAAGCGCATTAGCTGTTATAGCAATTACATAAGGCTGGGCGTTGATATCTTCAAGTTGCGATGCTTCATGGCGTATTTTTTCTACCATATCGTAACCAGACATTTTTGGCATGTGTAAATCAGTTAAGATAATAGAGTGCTTACCTTCACGCCATGCTTCTAAACCTTTCTCACCATTTTCAGCCATTTCAACACCATAGCCTAGTAGATGTAGCTGATCGGTCAGCACTTGCTGATTTAGCACGTTATCTTCAACAAGAAGTACTAACTTGTTTTCTTCACGAGCCTTATCAACACTTAGGTAGTCGTTAAATGATTTGGTAGAAGAAATTTGTTTAGGCTTATGTAATCCAGCTGCCACGAGAAGTGACATCATAAAGTTTGACTTACATAATGGTACTGCATTTAGATAAAAAATATTCTTATGATTTACGGCAGCTTCATCTAATCTACTTAAGACGATAACTTGCTGATTATTATCTTCTAAAGTGTAAAGTAAGCGACGTAAGATATAGTTAATATCTTCCATGGTTTCGATCCCATCAAGGATCCAAATCAGCTCTTTTCGGTCCTGCTCAACTTCAATTTGCTCATTGTTTTGGGCGATAACTGGTGTTGCCCCCATAAATGATAAATAACGTGTCAGTAATTTTTTTCGACCGTCATGATTAGAGACCACAACAACTCTTTGATCTTTCATGACTTGTTTGTGAGCATAATCAACTTTACCTTGCGTACTAAAAGGTAATTCAACGACAAACTCACTGCCAATACCTAAGTCACTGGTTACAGAAATTGTACCCAACATTAGTTCGGTTAAGCTTTTACAAATCGATAAACCTAACCCTGTGCCACCGTATTCGCGGGTTATTGACCCTTCAGCTTGAATAAATGGATTAAATATTTCGCGAAGCTGCGCTTGCGTCATCCCTTTACCGTTATCTAATACACTAAAGCGTAATGTGTAGTGATCAGTGGTGTTTTGTGCAACCTCCACCGAAATTTTTACATGACCTTTTTGCTTGTCGTCTGTGCTGGTGAACTTAATTGCATTACTACATAGATTGTAAAGTACTTGGCGAACTCGTACCGTGTCGCCAATTAGGTTTGTTGGGATATCGGGCGCAATAGCGAGCTCTAGTTCAAGGTCACGCTTTTTGGCAACCGATGATAAAACACGGGCAACTTCTTCAATCGTGTCAGATACTGAAAAAGGAATGTTATCGATATTTAATTTACCCGCTTCGATTTTCGAGAAATCGAGAATGTCATCTAATATCCCTAATAACGAAAATGCAGAATCACGAATAATTGTACTTAGTCTATGTTGCGCCCCATCAAGCTCTGTTTGGCGAAGTAAATCAATTGTGCCAATAACACCGTTCATTGGGGTGCGAATCTCATGGCTCATGGTAGCCAAGAAAGTGGTTTTAGTTTCGTTTGCTTGTTCAGCTTTTAGAGTTGCTTGCTCAAGAGCGAGAGTACGGTTTTGTACCTCTGTCTCTAGGCTGTTTTGTAATTTTTGTAAATCAGCTTGTGCTGCTTTGTTCTCGGTAATTGCTGATTCAACTTTTTTAAGTAATTGATTTACATGCTTTGCGACAGAGTCTAGGCCAAAGTCAAGGGTTTCAGTTACTTGCCCTTGGTAGTCCGCATTGTCAGTAATAGCTTTTAGCTCTTTATTTAACGATGAACTGCTTTTACTAAAACGCTTATTGATAAAAATACTCAGCGCAAAAGATAATATAATTAAAGCTAGAAGCGTTAAGCTAGCAAGACCGATTGAAAGCACAGAAGATTGTGTAATAGGCTGCTCAATAGGGTGTTGTTTCACAATTAACTCGCCAACAGGCTGGTCATTAAATTCAAGAACAGTATGTATTAGTGTTTTTTCAGCTAGTTGTTGATTGACTTTAGTGGGTTGAATAAGCTCTTTGTTGTTTGCATAAACTAAAGAAACATCACCGTTAAACTCGTATCTATATAAATAGTAATCAAAGCCAGTATTAAGGAGTAAGCTTAAATCCAGTACTTCTTTTACTTTATCTTGCCCTGGCATTGTTAAAGCACTAACAAGGGGGGCACGCAATTGATTTGAAACTTGAATGGCCGTTAAATTTGGCTTCAACTCTTTTACTGGTGCTTCATCATTAGTTGGATAAAACGAAAAAGCAACGACCGCTAACAGGGTGATGACGAGATTCGTAATTATAAAAAGCGGTAGTAAGCCTTTTACAGGTGAATTCGATTTACTTGGCATGGTTCTTATCCAACAATTTTACAGCTAGGTACATTTCCTTGATATTTAGACAATCCTACCATCTGTGAAGAAAAATTCATCACGTTTTTAACAGAGGTAACTCTTTTATGATGAGAGTCAATTTAAAAGCATAAAAGTTGTTGGTTAAATAGGCTAAAAACTATTGAAAACAGCAATCTTGATTGAAAACTGTGCAAACAGTTAGAATCCTCAAAAAAAAGTTGACTTGAGAAGGCAAAACCCGTTTAATACGCCGCACGCCCAGATAGCTCAGTCGGTAGAGCAGAGGATTGAAAATCCTCGTGTCGGTGGTTCGATTCCGCCTCTGGGCACCATTATTTAGTATATTGGTGTTTAACTTATGATTTAAACATCAATATCGTGCCAAGCACACAGATTTAGTGTGCCGACTTAGCTCAGTTGGTAGAGCAACTGACTTGTAATCAGTAGGTCATCCGTTCAACTCGGATAGTCGGCACCATTTATTTTAATAGTTAGCATTTAGCTAATTGTTTTGCCCAGATAGCTCAGTCGGTAGAGCCATCGGGAATTGCATTGAAAATCCTTGCGGATATTCTGCATAAAACTAAATATTGCCCAGATAGCTCAGTCGGTAGAGCAGAGGATTGAAAATCCTCGTGTCGGTGGTTCGATTCCGCCTCTGGGCACCATTAATTAAAAGCCTCGCAATCGCGAGGCTTTTTTGTTTTACCCCCTCCAAATCACGATTTTACTTCCCGTAGGCGTGAAATTTAAAGAGCTATCAGCTTTCAGCCGTCAGCTATCAGATTGAAAAGTTAGCGAGTTAGAAAGGGGAAAGAGTAAAGTTAGATTGTGCCCGCACATTACTATGGCTAAACCCGGTGCCGTAGGCGTGAAATTTATTTCGCGCGAATAAGAATAATAAGTACTTGTATAAAAGAAAAACTACATGGAAGATTTTCGATAGCTGATAGCTGATAGCTGATAGCTGATAGCTGATAGCTGATAGCTGATAGCTGATAGCTGATAGCTGATAGTTTGCAACTTACCTCCATTTTCCTACCGTTCATCGTCGTCAAATGTCAGGCAGTGTAATGTTATGTAAAGTCAGTTGAGCAAAATTTAACGTGGTGCTTGAATTACACTCATAAATAGATGTTTTTCAGGTTTTTAGAATGAATTGGCAATATAAGCCGAGTTTATTGGCTTTAAGTGTAATTTTGCTAAGTGCATGTGCGAGCCAGCCGACTCACAATGAACGAGTTGCTGAGCTTGAGACAGTACCAAGTGCATGGCAGCAACTCCCTTCTAGCGACAAAGCGCTTGCTGTTGAAGATAACTGGTTGCAGCAATTACACGACCCTCAAGTTTTTACTTTAGTTGAGCAAGCATTAGCCCATAACCAAGCGATTTTACAAGCGGGCTATGATGTCGCGATTAAAGAGCAGCAGCTTATTGCCGCTGGGGCTGATTTATGGCCAAGCCTTGATTTATCAACACGTGCGAGCCGTAGTAAAGATAACCGCCCTGTTAGTTATAACAACGCCAGCTCAGCATCATTAGAATTAAGCTACGAAGTTGATTTATGGGGTAAATTATCAGCCTCAGAACGACAAGCAAATCTTGAATACCTAGCTGAAAAAGCCACATTTGCACAAAGCAAACAACAATTAGTCGCTGATGTGGTAGCGGGTTGGTTTGATGTTATTACGAATCACAAATTACTTGAACTATACAAGCAGCGTGAGCAAAACGCAGAAAAAAATTTAGATATTATTGAGTCAGGTTATCGCCAAGGTTTAAATGAAGCGCTTGATGTTTATCTTGCTCGGAATGAGCTAAATACTGAGCGCTCAAACATTGCCGCGCAGCAAGCAACGTTAACTAAATCAATTCGTGATTTAGAGCGTTTAACAGGCCAATACCCAACTGGCGCGTTAAGCGTTAGTGCAGATTTACCACTACTCGACAGTGCTATTCCACTTGGTTTACCTTCAGAGCTTATCACTCGCAAACCTGAGTTAATGGCAAGCTGGTATCAATTACTTAGCACCGATGCTGGGCTTGCTTATGCGCATAAACAGCGTTTTCCGAGCTTAAATCTTTCTGCATCAATCAGTGATGGCACAGATAGAGTGAGCGACTTATTTTCGCCTTCAAGCTTAGCGTGGTCGCTGCTTGGTAGTATTTCGATGCCAATTTTTGAAGGTGGTCGCTTAAAAGCCAATGAAGAACAAGCAAGGTTAAACGTTAAGCGCCAAGAGCAGGCGTATCTTGCCACACTTTACGATGCCTTTAACGATGTTGAAACAGCCATCAGCCAAGAGCAAGCGCTTAAAGTACGCTACGAAAAAACCTTAGAAGCGCAAGAAAATGCCATTACCGCAGAGGCATTAGCGTTTGAACAATATCAAAGTGGTTTAGTTACCTACACCACGGTACTCGATGCACAAGACCGTTCGTTCAATGCGCAAAGTTCGGTAATCGAACTTAAAAACCAATTAATTATCAACAGAATCAACTTACATATTGCCCTTGGTGGTGATTTTAGTGAAGCAAACAGCGAAGTAGCAGAGCAATAATCATGAATAGCAAGACACGTAAAATTTTAATTCCATTGGTAGTGATCGTTGTGACGGTACTGCTTGTCATGTTTATTAAAGGCAACCCGCCTCAAGCAAACCGCTTTTCTTCACCGCCAAAAGCAAAAGTGAATGTGGCTGTTAAAACCCTAACACCAGAAACTTATCAGGTGATGATTGATAGTTTTGGCACCGTAAAGCCACGCACGCAAAGTATGCTAGTCGCGCAGGCTTCAGGGCAAATTATCGAAATTAGTGAGCAATTTCGTGAAGGTGGCTTTTTCGAAAAAGGCGATGTGTTGTTGCAACTAGATGATAGAGATCACCGCGCCGAAGTAAAATCAGCACAAGCGGCTTTATTAACCGCTGAGCAAAGCCTACTCGAAGAGCAAGCTCGTGGTCGCCAAGCAGTTACCGATTGGGAGCGCTTAGGTAAGGGCGAACAAGCAAGTAGCCTGGTACTGCGTAAGCCACAACTTGCAGCAGCCGAAGCAAGTGTATTGTCTGCCCAAGCGACGCTTGAAAAAGCGAAACTTGATTTAGAGCGTACAAAAATCACTGCTCCATACGCGGGGCGAGTTTTAAGCCGCAGCGTAGACTTAGGTCAGGTGGTGAGTAATAACATGGAACTTGCCAGTATTTATGCCATTGACCGTGTTGAAATTCGCTTACCAATCAAAAATAAAGATCTGCCGTTCATTAACTTACCAGAACAATTTCGTGATGGTGCTAAAAATAGTGCCGGTTCACTCGTTAAATTTAGCTCAGATCTTGTTGGTAAACAGCAATGGCAAGGTCAAGTTATTCGCACCGAAGGTGCCATTGATGAAAGCGCGCAGCAGCTTTATGTGGTTGCACAAATTAATGACCCTTACAAAGCCACTTCAGCTAATCAATACCCAATTAAAATTGGTCAGTACATCAAAGCGCAAATTACCGGCAAGGCGATTGAAAATGTCATTGTGATCCCAAACAGTGCTATTTATCAAGGCACCTATGTTTATGTTGAAGAGCAAGGTGTGTTGCGTCGCAAAAACATCTCACTGGCTTGGCAAAACGCGACTCAAGCTATGGTTGCCGAAGGCTTATCAGCAGGAGATCACTTAGTGATTACGCCGCTTGGTCAAGTTAGCTCAGGTACCCAAGTGACGGTAATGGGAAGCGAAGCGTATCAAGCTACACGTGGTAAAGCACAGCGTCCAAGCCGTGAAGAGCTTGAAAAGCAAGCAAAAGAGCAAGGTATTACCGTTGAAAAATTAATTGAACAACGCCGCGCTGCTCGTAAGCAAGGAGCGCAATAATGATAGCTTGGTTTACAAAGAATCATGTTGCAGCAAACTTATTGCTGATCAGCATTTTATTAGCGGGGCTATTTAGCGTATCGACGCAAATACCACTTGAAGTGTTCCCATCATTTGAAGCAGACCGCATTAGTGTTAGCGTGACCCTACGTGGCTCAACACCTGAAGATGTTGAAAAAGGTGTCGCTATCCGTATTGAAGAAGCGGTGCAAGATCTCGAAGGCGTAAAGCGCATAACTAGCCGCTCATCAGAAGGCTCTGCCTCTGTATCAATTGAAGTCGATACCGGCTATGACCCACGGGAGCTATTAGCCGATATTAAAAGCCGGGTTGATGCCATTAATACTTTTCCGGTTGATGCCGAAAAACCAGTTGTGGCACTCGCGCAGCGCACTCGTGAAGTAATCGCGGTTACTGTGTCAAGTGAATACGGCGAAAAAGAAACTTTAGAATATGCCGAACATGTACGTGATGACTTATTACGCTTGCCAGAAATCACTCAGGTAGAGCTAAGTGGGGTGCGAGATTACGAAATTGCCATTGAAGTAAGCCAAGATACATTACGCCAATACGATTTACGCTTATCGGACATTTCTTCAGCAATTAGTAATTCAAGTACCGATGTTTCTGCTGGTAACTTAAAAACCGAAGGGGGTGATGTACTCATTCGTTCAAAAGGCCAAGCCTATCGTAAAGATGAGTTTGCCCAAGTTGTAGTGAAGTACCAAGCTGATGGTACCATTATTCGCCTAGGTGATATTGCCCGTATTACCGATGACTTCGAAGAAACCCCAGTCCGTACTCGCTTCAATGGTAAGCAAGCGGCATTTATTGATGTGTATCGTATTGGTCCGCAAAGTGCGATTGAAGTTGCTGATGCGGTAAAAAATTACATTACCGAGCATCAAAGTCAGCTGCCTGAAGGATTTGAGTTAAGCTTTTGGGATGACGACTCTGAAATAGTGAAAAGCCGTATTGCGACGCTAACAACCAATGCTATTCAGGGTGGCATTTTAGTTCTTGCATTACTTACCTTGTTCTTGCGTCCTGCCATTGCGTTTTGGGTGTTTATTGGTATCCCTGTGTCATTCATGGGCGCGTTTTTAGCGATGCCAATTTTTGGTATTACGCTTAATGTTATGAGTTTATTTGGTTTTATTTTGGTACTTGGTATTGTTGTTGATGATGCCATTGTGACCGGTGAAAATGTCTACACCCACCTAAAAACAGCCGAAAGTGGTGAGCAAGCTGCTATACGTGGTACGCAAGAAGTTGCGACCCCCGTTACCTTTGGTGTACTTACAACGGTTGCAGCATTTTTACCATTAGCCTTTATCGAAGGTAACCGTGGTGCCTTATTTGCGCAAATTCCTGTTGTCGTTATTCCGGTATTACTGTTCTCTTTAATAGAGTCTAAATTTGTTCTGCCGGCTCACTTAAAGTACTTAAAACTACGCAGCGAAAAAAGTAATCCGTCAAAACTGCAGCAGTTTCAGCAGCGTTTTGCCGATGGCTTTGAACACGCCATTATGAAGTACTATCAGCCGCTACTAAATGTTGCGCTAAAGAATAAATTAGCAACGGTCAGCTTGTTCGTAGGTATTTTCTTTATCATTTTGACCCTGATCACCAGCGGTTGGACAAAGTTTATATTCTTCCCGCGTATTCCAAGTGAAACCGTTCGCGCAGAGCTAACATTCCCTGCTGGAACACCGTTTGAAGTGACCAACAAATACATCATCGATATGTCAGATAAGGCCAAAGAGCTACAAGACAAGTATCGCGATGAAGATGGTCAAAGCGTGATTTTAAATATTTTGGCAACCACGGGTGGCCGTGGTGGTTCATCAAATACAGGTAGTGTGCGCTTTGAAATCACACCAGCCGAAAAACGTGATTCAGATATAGGTTCTCGAGAGCTTGCCAGTGAATGGCGTGACCTTATTGGTATTATACCGGGCGCAGAGAGTGTGACTTTCCGTGCTGAGTTTGGTCGCAGTTCAGACCCCATTGATGTACAGCTAAGCGGCAGCTCAATCGACACCCTTGAAGCTGTGGCAGAAAAGGTAAAAGAGCGTTTAGCAACTTACCCAACTGTGTACGAAATAGCTGATAGCATGTCTGATGGGAAAGACGAGCTGCAAATTGAGCTAACAGAGCAAGGTTTAGCGCTTGGTTTAAACCGTGTTGATGTATCGCAACAAGTGCGTAATTCGTTCTTTGGTGCGCAAGTTCAACGTATTCAACGTGGCCGTGATGATGTACGTGTTATGGTGCGTTTGCCAATTGAAGAGCGTCGCTCTGTTGCTGATTTAACAGATATTTTAATTAAAACCCCAACAGGTGGCACAGTGCCATTGTCGCATGTGGCAACCTTAGTACCGGGGCAAAGTCCATCGTCTATTTATCGTATTGATCGCTATCGTACGTTGAATGTGACAGCCGATGTTGAAAAATCAAATACCAATATGACGGTACTGCAAGCAGACTTAAAAACTTACTTAGATGAGCTAATGGTGCAATACCCAGGCGTTGATTACTCGCTCGAAGGTGAAGCCAAAGAGCAGCGTGAATCATTTGGTTCACTCGCTTGGGGTCTGGTGTTTGTATTCTTTATTATTTATGCATTATTAGCGATACCGTTTAAATCATATTTGCAGCCATTAATTGTGATGAGTGTTATTCCGTTTGGTATGATAGGTGCGGTAATGGGTCACTGGGTAATGGGCATGGAGTTAACCATTATGAGCCTACTTGGCATGCTAGCCTTGATAGGCGTTGTAGTGAATGACTCGTTGGTACTGGTTGACTTTATTAATAAGAAGCGTGAAGAGGGCGGTGATTTACTGGAAACCGTTAAGCTTGCAGGGGCGGCACGTTTTCGCCCAGTAATGTTAACCAGTTTAACCACCTTTATTGGTTTAATGCCGTTGTTATTTGAAAAAGCAACGCAAGCACAATTCCTTATTCCAATGGCCGTAAGCCTTGGCTTTGGGATTATTTTCGCAACACTTATCACCTTGCTATTAGTGCCAGTTAATTATCTATTAATGGAGCGTTTTCAGGGATTTTTTAAGTAGGGTTCGATAGGTTGAAAACATGTGTGTTGGGTAGAGTGAAGTGAAACCCAACGCACAGGAGCTATCAGCTTTCAGATAAAAAGCTTTAAGTCGATCGTGCGGGTCTTTGAATTTAGATGTAGGCGTGAAATTTATTTCGCGCGATATTTCTTAAATAACGGGTAAGTCGTAGGTCGGGCTTTAGCCCGTCAATTAAACGATTATGTGTCGCTATAAATGACGACATCTATATTATAGATATGAAATCGAGGCTAAGGCTGAAGTTGTGACTTTAGAGTTTAATAAAAAGTTGAATCTAAAAAATATTCAAAACCACTTAATCTTATTACTTCTTGGTTTGGTAGGGTTTTCGATTGCCATTTTAATGCCTTCAAAAGAGGCATTAGAAGTAAAACGGATTATAGTAATTGTTAGTTTTCCTTTGACGAGTTTATTTTTTGTTGTTTATTTGTTCAGGTTTTTAAGTTGGCCTAATACAATAGTCGTTCAAGAGTCATCACTTAAAATAGATAACAACATAATATCATTAGAAAATGTAAGTGATCTATATGTATCTAAATGCGGAGATTTTTTTAGCCTTTACATTGTAGATAAAAAAAGTAAAAAGGATTTTAAAGAAACTTATGTTACTGAGGCTAGTATTGAAGCTTTACGCCAATGTGAAAAGTTTGAGGAAGTCGCGGATAATGTTTTCTTGTTGAAAATAACTTAATAAGAGTTGGTGTTCCCCAAGTATGCGGTGCCCGGTGTCAGTCCTGAAACCTTGAGGTTTCAGGGCGGGGATCTGCGGTCTACCGTAGGCTTCTCGGTACATGCCGAGCTTGCACAATAGTAAACGAACAGAAACCCTAACATAAAATTTATCGGCTCAGGGACTTAACCAAGCTCCTGCACCCTAGGGAACACCTTCAGTATATAAGACAAGTTTCAATCCTTAAACCATAGAAGTAAAAAAAGCGGATCGTTCGCGTAGTTTTTCCCCACCTTTAACTGCTTATTTACTTTTCAGATTGCTTTTTGACCTCAATCATACAATTAATTGGAGTTGCGATTTATCGAGTGGTAGCATGGCGTTACTTAGCCGAACAAAGAAAAAGTTATGAGCACGTTACCTGATTACCAACAAGCCCAATTGTTATTAGAAAAGAATGAAATTTTTGTCGCACCAGCAGAAGCCCATGGTGTGATCAGTGGTTTATTAGCCTGTGGCATCAATATCGAAGCCGACGAATACTTAGGTTTATTAAGCGATGTATTCAATGATGGCTTAGCCTTCAATAAAGATTTAAAAGCATTTTTTGCTGATGTGTATTCTCAGGTTGTTGCCAGCTTCAGCGATGAAGAATTTCAATTTGACCTATTCTTACCAAGCGACGACGAAACACTGATCGATTTAGCCAATGGCTTAGTATCTTGGGTATCGGGTTTTATGCTTGGTTTTGGTTTAAAACAAAAAGATTACGGCAAGTTATCTGCTGATGTGAAAGAAGTGATCAGCGATTTTAGTGAAATTACCCGCCTAGACACCATGTTTGAAGAGACCGAAGAAGACAGCCAAGCACTGCACGAAGTGATTGAGTATGTACGTGTTTCTGCGCTGTTATGTTTTGCTGAATTAGGCAAAGAGCCAGCCGATAAAAACCCTAAGAAGACCCTTCACTAATCAAATTACAGAGGTTTAGCATGTCGTCTATTGCAATCGATAAAGCTGAATTTAAAGCCCGCCGCGAGCGCTTGCTTGCGATGATGGATAAAAATAGCGTGGCTATAATTCCTGCGGCAGGAGAAGTAACACGTAGCCGTGATACTGAATATGCATTTCGCCAAGACAGTGACTTTTTCTACCTAACTGGGTTTAACGAACCAGATGCGGTTTTAGTGCTTTGCCCGTCGAGCGATACACCAAGTACCCTAATTTGCCGTAACAAAGATAAACTAGCTGAAATTTGGCATGGCCGAAGAATTGGCTTCGAAAAAGCTAAATCTGAGTACTTATTCGACGCAACTTGCCCACTTAGTGAACTAGATGAACAATTATTAGATTTGGTGAACGGCCAGCAGATTTTATTTTATGCACAAGGCACTTACGCAAATTTCGATGCAAAGGTTTGGGATTTATTAAACACCCTTCGCGGCGCACCTAAAAAAGGCTATAAAGCCCCACATACCATTAAAGATATTCGTGGTTTAGTGCATGAAATGCGTTTGTTTAAATCTGACGCAGAATTAAACATTATGCGTACAGCGTGCGAAATTAGTGCACAAGGCCATATTCGCGCTATGCAGTTTGCCAAACCTGGCGCAACTGAATATCAATTAGAAGCAGAGCTTCACCACCATTATGCAATGAATGGTGCCCGTCATCCTGCTTATGGCACGATTGTCGGCAGTGGCGACAACGCCAACATTTTGCACTACACACAAAATGACGCTGAGCTAAAAGATGGCGATTTAGTGTTAATTGATTCTGGCTGTGAACTTGAAGGTTATGCAGCGGATATCACACGAACTTTCCCAATCAATGGCAAGTTTAGCGAATCACAAGCGGCGCTTTACAACATTGTATTAGCAGCTCAAGAAGCAGCATTTAGCCAAGTAAAGCCAGGCGGTAGTTTATCGAAAGCGAATGAATTAGCCTCAACGGTATTAACGCAAGGGCTTATTGATTTAGGCATTTTAACCGGTGAGCTTGATGAGCTAATGGCAAACCAAGCGTGCAAAGCATTTTACATGCATGGCCTTGGCCATTGGCTTGGGTTAGACGTACACGATGTTGGCGAATATAAGCTTGATGAAAAAGAGCGCGTATTTGAGCCGGGCATGGTGCTCACCATCGAGCCGGGTTTATATATTAGCGAAGATGCAAAAGCACCAGAGCAATATAAAGGCATCGGTATTCGTATCGAAGATAACTTACTTGTCACTCAAGATGGCCATGAAAACCTGACCATTTCGGTTCCTAAAACCATTGGTGACATTGAAGCAGTGATGCAAGCAAACAAAGGCTAGGAGCAAGCGTGGCAAAGCAGTTTGATGTTGTCATTATCGGCGGTGGAATGGCGGGTGCAAGTTGTGCACTGGGCCTAAAACAGAGCAATAAGCAGTTATCAATCGCTGTAATTGAAGCAAATGAAGTAAGCGCAGACTATCATCCTAGCTTTGATGATAGAAGCATTGCGCTGGCTCAGCAGTCTGTTCAGTACTTAAAATCAATCAATGCGTTTGATTGCCAAGCGCCATTTGCGGCAGCGATTAAAAAAGTCACTGTGTCTGATCGTGGTCATTTTGGTAAAACGCATATTGATTGCCAAGAATATGGCCATGATGCCCTTGGTTATGTGGTCGAAGTGAACCCATTTGGGCGCAGCCTTCATCAGCAACTTACGCGTACTGATGTTAGTTTGTTTTGCCCAGATACGGTTGCCAAGCTTGAATACCAAAGCGATTTTGCCAATATCACGCTAAGCTCAGGCGAGCAGTTAAGCGCAAAGCTTGTGGTGATTGCCGACGGTGCTCATTCGCAAAGCCGTAAACTGGCTAATATAGAGTTTAATACTCGCGCTTATCAGCAAGCGGCGATTATTGCTAACATCGAAGTGGCTGGTGGTCATCATCATCATGCCTTTGAGCGTTTTACTGAGCACGGCCCAATGGCACTGTTGCCAATGAGCAATAACCGATACTCACTGGTGTGGTGTATGGAGCCTGAGCAAATTGAGCACACCATGGCGCTTGAAGATGATGCCTTTTTAGCTGCGTTACAAAAAGCATTTGGTTACTGCGGCGGCTCATTTAGCAAAGTGGGTATGCGTGCAAGTTATCCACTTGTGTACGGTAAAGCCGAATCACTGAGCAGCCACCGTACGGTATTAATTGGTAATGCAGGGCATGCTATTCACCCAATCGCAGGGCAGGGTTTTAATTTAGGCCTGCGTGATGTGCAATTATTGTGTGATATGGCAAATAGAAGCGATCTTGGTGATTACGCCTTTACCCGTTATTACAGCCAAACTCGCAGTAAAGATATTACTACCGTGATGACACTTACAGACAGCCTAGTGCGTTTGTTCTCTAACTCATCACGATTGCTCGCGCTTGGTCGCAGCATTGGCCTTTTCTCAATGGATTTATTCTCCTCGTTAAAAACCCCGCTGGCAAAACAGCTTATGGGTCAGGTTAAGCAAGGTAAACGGATATGAAACAAGCACAAGTTTGTATTGTCGGTGGTGGCTGTGTTGGCCTTACGCTAGCACTTGGTTTAGCAAAAGCAGATATCAGCGTTGTGGTGATTGATGCGAGTAAAAATCAAACCTTACCGGGTGATGATTACGCACTTCGCGTGAGCGCATTAAGCTTAGCTAGTCAGAGCTTATTCGAGTCTTTAAATGTATGGCCAGAGATCATTAAACAACGTGCTACACCGTATACCTCGATGGATGTACGTGATCAAGACAGCTTTGGCAAAATTCATTTTGATCATAACGATCTCGACTTACCGCAGCTCGGTCATATCGTCGAAAACGACATTATTCGATACGCTTTAATTAGCGAACTTGAAAAGCAAAGTAATGCCACTTTATTGTTCGAAACCCGCTATCAGCAAATTCATCAAACCGACTCTGATGTGTTTATTACTCTAGAAAGCGGCGAGCCTGTGATTGCTAAATTATTAGTGGCGGCAGATGGTGCTAACTCGGCTATTCGCAAGCAGTTCAACATGCCAATTACTTTTAAAGATTATGACCATCACGCCATTGTTGCCACGGTTAAAACTGCCGATGAGCATAACAACACGGCACGCCAAGTGTTTTTACCAACCGGGCCGCTGGCGTTTTTACCCTTGCCAGATAAACACACGCACTCAATTGTATGGTCAACAAGCCCAGAGCATTGCGACACACTTTTAGCACTTGATGATAGTCACTTTAATAAAGCGGTTATGGCAGCCCTCGATGGCCAATGTGGTTTATGTGAAGTTCAAAGTGAGCGCATGGCGTTTCCACTTAAGATGCGTTATGCCCAGCAGTGGGTGTCGGGCAAAGTGGTATTAATGGGCGATGCAGCGCATACCATTCATCCATTAGCCGGTTTAGGCATGAACCTTGGCCTAAAAGACGCCGCTTATTTAATTGAGCTATTAAGTAATGAGCAAGGCGAGTTTGCAAGTGCACGCACGCTGCGTGATTATGAACGTACTCGTAAGCTTGATGCACAAAAACACATAGCTATGATGCAAAGCTTAAAAGAGCTATTTGCAGGCGCTAACCCATTGAAAAAACTTGTACGTGGTGTGGGTTTAAGCCTAGTTGATAACCTTGGCCCAATTAAACATTTGTTCGCAAAAGAAGCAATTGGTAAATAACACCTAACTAGTTGTTACTATTTAGTTTAAGCCGCAGCTAAGCAATTAGCTGCGGCTTTTTTGCACTTATATGAACGCAAAATGATAGCGCTGTCATTTTTGTTAGTGTATGATTAAATTTTTGTGATTGGTATGGAAATTAAACAGCTTTATCGCGCTGTAATCTTCAACCAAATAAAAATAATTAAACTAAGAGAACAATTATGGAAGCAACGGTTGAGTGTGACAACAACACAAAACAAAGCATCTGGCTGCCAATGGTATTGGCCGGCTCAATGTTTTTTATCTTAGGGTGTATAACGTGGCTTAATGGTGCAATTACACCATTTTTGCAGCAAATGCTTGAGCTTTCGCCGTTACAAGCTTCGTTTATCATCTCTTCTTTTTATATTGCGGTAACAGTTGCCGGTATCCCATCGGCTATGCTGATCAAGCGCGTTGGTTATAAGAATGGTATGGCGATTGGCTGTGCGATTATGGCTTTATCGGCGCTGATGTATATTCCCGCTGCGAAACTGCAAATGATCGAAATATTCTTGTTCGCACAATTAATGATAGGTGTTGGACAAACCGTACTACAAACCGCTGTTAACCCATACGTGGTTAAAATGGGCTCTGAGAAATCAGCCGCTGTGCGCGTGTGTATCATGGGCTTATTAAACAAATTTGCGGGTGTTATTGTGCCTGTTATTTTTGCGGCTGTAGTTGTAAGCGGTGTTGTTGATGGCGCAGGTAAATTATCGCAAGAACAAAAAGACATGATGGCAAATAGCCTTATCATGCCTTATGTGTTGATTGCTGCTTTAATCATGTTATTTGCTGCCTTTGCTAAATTTGCACCATTGCCTGACTTAGTGTTTGATGAAGACGAAACACCAAACGGTAAAGGTGAAATTAAAGAAACCCTAGCACACCCTCACTTAGTTTTAGGTGTAGTGGGTATTGCTTTATACGTTGCTGTTGAAGTTATTGCAGCAGACACCATCGGCTCGTACGCTTTACAAATTGGCGTTGCTGACTACTCAGTTATGACCTCTTACACCATGGCGTGTATGTTGATTGGTTACGCGATTGGTATTTTGACTATTCCACGCTTTATGAGCCAACAAACGGCATTATTAATGTCGGGTATTGCCGGTATTATCACCGTGTTGTTAGTGGTACTTGGTAGCAATGACTCGTTCATTATTTCAAACCTATTATTAGTGCCATTTGGTGGCCCACAATTACCAGACCCATTGTTATGCATTGCATTATTAGGCTTTGCTAATGCCATGGTTTGGCCTGCAATCTGGCCACTGGCTTTAGCTGGCTTAGGTCGCTTAACAGGCACTGCATCTGGCTTACTGATCATGGGCATTGCTGGTGGTGCACTTGGCCCATTATTAATCGGTTTAGGGAACGTAGCAGGCCTAGGCGCACAAGGCGCTTACATTGTGATGATCCCAAGTTATGTATTCATTTTATTCTACGCCTTAAAAGGCCATAAGATGAGAAGCTGGAAATAACCCAGCAAACTAATTTTTCAAGTTAGGCAAAGCCGCGGTACGCCCATCACCGCGGCTTTTTTGTGGGTAAACTAAAGCTAACAGCTTTCAGCCGTCAGCTATCAGATTGAAAACAAAGTAGCTGAAATGCTCACCTGTAGGCGTGAAACTTATTTCGCGCGATGCTTATCTAAACCACAGAAGTAACACGTAGGTCGGGCTTTAGCCCGTCAATGTTAGCGATTATGTGTCGCCGTAAATGACGACCTACAGTGCTTGATTCATTAGCTCGTAGGTTGGCTAGAGCGGAGCGAAACCCAACTTTGGAGCAATCAGCTTTCAGCCGTCAGCTATCAGATTGAAAACAAAGGAGCTGAAATGCTCATCAGTAGGCGTGAAACTTATTTCGCGCGATGCTTATCTAAACCACAGAAGTAACACGTAGGTCGGGCTTTAGCCCGTCAATGTTAGCGATTATGTGTCGCCATAAATGACGACTTACAGTGCTTGATTCATTAGCTCGTAGGTTGGCTAGAGCGGAGCGAAACCCAGCGCTTGGAGCCATCAGCTTTCAGATTGAAAAGTTAGCGAGATGGGAGTTGTAGGAGGCGTTTTAACGCCGAATTCGTAGCAGCGCGTTTACCCCTGTCTCTTATACACATCT
>NZ_JACDWV010000117.1:0-878 GCF_016464105.1 Pseudoalteromonas sp. bablab_jr010
AGTGATTTTTCATTGTCATTTATTAAATTTCAGCCTTATGTGCTGAGTTAATCTTTAATTTTACACACTGGTCAGCGCTAGTTGCAAAAGTCGTTATGCCTCTAGAATTAAAAGGATTGGATTTGTAAGACTGATTTTTAGTGTCGAATGCGTACCTAAGTAAATAAGGCTAAGCTATTAGCTATAGAACTTCTTCGTTTTCGTTTCATATGATTTGTATAAGCTGTGATAGCTTGTTCTTTACCCGCCGTATTCTTAAATGAGCGTGAAAAAGAGGTGGTGAGTGTAAGCCAGTTATCAATACAAATATTTAATCGTTCAAGAATTGGTAACGCATCTTCGGGGATTCTCCCTGGCTTATCTTCTCGTATTGAGCGGCCAGTCCAATCGACGAGTTGTAGGTATGTTTTGAGCTCAAAAGGTAGTCCGTTAGGCATATGTTTACGTGGTTTACCTGCAAAACGCATAAGTGATTTTGGTTGCTTATTGTTTTGAGCTGCATTAATTCTAGATTTAATACTGGTGTAGTCAGATTGCTCAGGTAAATCAGCCGCTTTCGCTCTTACAGGGTTTAAATCTACATAAGCAAGGCAAGCTGCAAGAGCTGCTTCATCAAGTAAAGCTTGTGATTTAAAGCGACCTTCCCAAAAGCGTCCTTTGCACTCATCTTCTTGATTTGCTTGTCGTGCAATACTCTCATTAAGAACGCGCATAAACCAACTAATACTGCTGAGCCGTTCTCGATATAAATTTACTCTGGCATTAACCGCAGCGAGCTCTGCTTTTGTTAGCAATTCGCCATTTAAGAATCGTTGGCAAAGGAATGTACTTTTAAATAACTTGTGCCATCTAATCAGAATCGCTTTATTATTCAAACG
>NZ_JACDWV010000118.1:0-1800 GCF_016464105.1 Pseudoalteromonas sp. bablab_jr010
TATAAGTGCATCATGATCAAGTACTTCGATTTGACCAAATTGCGCCAATATAGATAAGTGAACAAAAATATTTACCTTGTTAATATTGTCAAAAATAGCTTCTCCACCAACAATTAAGCTCGGTTCAAAACCAAACATTTCGTCTGCCTTTAATTCACCAAATTTTTTGATAGATGGTTCAAATAAGTAAGATCTAGATTTATCTTTAATATCAAAATCTTTAACGTTTGCTCCACCAAAAAAGATCTCTAATGAAAAATCATTCTCATCACGAGCATTCCCATCTTGCTCAATAATCCAACCTCGCCGAGTATTAACTTCATATTTATAACCGGTTTCTTCACCCCAAATATATAAATTTCCAAATGCACTTCGTGCAAAAACATGATAGATATCATTATCTGGAATATCTGTATGTTCTAACCATTCATCTAGGGTATCTTCATAATCATCAGGGTTAACAATCCAAAGTAAACCTTGTCTAAAACCACAAAACCCATATTCTTGCCAATATTCTAATAAACGATCTGGGAGCTTTCCTTTGTATTTTTCAACCGTTTCGATAGCGCACTCTATCCGCTGTTCAGGTTGACCAAAGTCCTCTAAAAAACCTTCAAAGTCTTCGTCTAAAATAAATTTGTTGTTCATTATTTGCACCTTGTCAATTCAACATTCATTTTTGCATCAGGTCCTGAGGCGGCCAACGCTTCTTTAGCTGCATTATCCATACCTATCACCCGCCCCTCTTTAGCCCATTGAGAACCAAGTGATGAGTTAACATTTTTGTTTCCTAGACGTGATATTTTATCATGTCCACCCGCGATCATATCAGGATCATGTAATGCAGCGAGATCTTTTAAAGTATCTTTCGCTTTTGATGAAGCCAGCTCTTTTGCTTCAGAGCGTGATAATGTTTTCCTGTAGCTTTTATATGCCGACTTTTCTATTTTTTTAAATAAATCATCCCTAGCGTCAGCCTGTGCAGCACCATTATTAGTCAATATTTTTCTAGCTTTTTCATGTCCGTGTTCCTTCACTAAATCAGTCAGTGTTTCTCTATTCTTTAAATACTCACCAACCGACATTTTATTAATCCCGTCTTGTTGAGCTTTTAACTGTTTATAAAACTCTTTTTCTAGTTTCTCTTTATTACCGCCGAAAGTTTTAGCTTTAAGTAATGTATCACCAGGTTTAAAGCACGGAGGGTTATATTTTTTCATTACTGGCGCTTTCAATACTCTTTTCTTTGTACTTTCAAGCGGTTTGCTAACTGAATCTGGTACTTTGTCTAAAACCTTATCGATAGCCTTGAATGGTTTTATAAAAGCAAGACCTACACTAGCTATTGCATTCGAATAATCACCAGCAATAACCTGATTCGCAGCATTAATACCATCTTCAGCAAAAAAACTCCAAACCTCAGCTTCCCATCCACCAGCTTCACTAATTTGTTTGTTGGCATCATTTAAAAGCCAATCTCCAAAACTTTTATCACTACTCTCTTTACAACTAAGTCCAAACGGATCCACCCAATTCACTGGATTCGGCGCATATTGGTAATGGTTTATACCGCCTACTAAGCCTATCGGGTCTTGGTTTATAAAGCGTTGTTGCTTGGGGCTGTAATAGCGGTAGCGGTTGTAGTGTAGGCTGCTTTCTTCATCAAAATATTGCCCTTGAAAACGTATTGGCTGAGTGAAGCTGTTTTCTTCATTAAAGTCAGCATTAGCTTCTGGTTCTTCATAGCCGTACACATCAGCATGGTTTTGCCATACAACTTCTGCGTTATTATTTGTAACA
>NZ_JACDWV010000119.1:0-247 GCF_016464105.1 Pseudoalteromonas sp. bablab_jr010
GAAGAGGTTGAGATAGACAAAGATCACATTCATATGCTGATTACAATCGGCACTCGATATTCAGTAGGCCAGCACGCAAGGAGGATTAAGCAAGCCACAACCGCTAAAATCTGGAAATCATTTCCTTATCTGAAAAACCAATTTTGGAAAGAGAAAACATTTTGGTCAGATGGGTACTTTGTGTGTTCTGTAGGGAATGCAAGCGCAGAGACTATACGAAAATATATCCAAGAGCAGGGGTGACACC
>NZ_JACDWV010000120.1:0-13310 GCF_016464105.1 Pseudoalteromonas sp. bablab_jr010
AGTGGTGGAGGGAGCTGGATTCGAACCAGCGAAGGCTGAGCCGTCAGATTTACAGTCTGATCCCTTTGGCCGCTCGGGAACCCCTCCACACAAATTTTTACTATTGCATTTGGCCCCACTTCACTGAGAAGAAAAGTGGTGGAGGGAGCTGGATTCGAACCAGCGAAGGCTGAGCCGTCAGATTTACAGTCTGATCCCTTTGGCCGCTCGGGAACCCCTCCAATGCAACGGCGCTGATAATAGCAAACTGATTATTTAAGTAAAGAAAAAAACTAAAGAAAAATGCATAAATGCCGATAACTGGTTAATCAAGAAACTATTTGGCTAAAGACTATGCAAATTGATGGTTTGTTGCTCACAGAGAGTCAACTCGATAATCGTCTAAATAAAAGTATTCACGAGCACCGCTCTGGAG
Organism: Pseudoalteromonas sp. bablab_jr010; assembly: GCF_016464105.1. Lineage (NCBI taxonomy): Bacteria > Pseudomonadati > Pseudomonadota > Gammaproteobacteria > Alteromonadales > Pseudoalteromonadaceae > Pseudoalteromonas > Pseudoalteromonas sp. bablab_jr010. The sequence continues at coordinate 416 of NZ_JACDWV010000120.1, forward strand.
AGTTTGCTTTATTACTCGCAATGCTTTCTCATGATGCGCTCGATTTTAGCCTGTTCCACCTACCAAAAACTGAATTAAGCAATCCTGAAGTATCTGAGTCAGCTCTGCGTACTGAATTAGGTGCTGGTCCTACACAACCATTAGCTCCCGAACAGTTTGACATGCTAATTGGGCAAGAAAATGCATTTAGACTATTGCAAGGTGGTTTATCAGATATAAAATTACGTCATTGCTTAAATCCAGAGCCTTTGAATGTTCGTGATGATAAGCAACATGTGCCGCTAGAAGTGATTGATAACTGTGAGCCAGCAGTTAGAAAACGCTTTTATGAAAAAAACAAACCCGTTGAGCGCCCACAAATCGACGCTGCCGCATTTTATGATAGTCTTACTAATGAGGCGATACATCAACCTCTGCATTTGGCGACAGCCTAGCATTCGAGGCTTAATCGAATTGTCATAGACTATGAATAAACTTAATAAAAAGTACAGCTAAATTAAGATGCGCTTGTTATAATAGCAGTCTATGGCTTAATGCCATTGTCATTGAACCAAGTTACTAGGACTATAATGAAGAAAACATTCACGCTAAACCACGAGAAAATTAAATACCCTCGTATGGTTGATGCAGCCAAGCACGAAGTAAAAAAATACTTGAAACGTGAGCGTAATAAAACACTCCCAGCAGGTGCCGACTATTGGGCGTTTGACTGTAAGTTTGGTGAATCAGCGGATGAGGCCAATGTCGTTCACGTGGCAGAGATTAATAAATGTATTAGCGATATTGAAGCAAAAGAGCTTACATCGTTTTATGTTGAAATCTTAGCGCGTCCTGCACAGCGTCAACATCAAGAGTTTGACGAAGAGTAATACGAATATCAGTTCGCAGTAATACTCTAAAACAAAAAAGGGCCATCAGGCCCTTTTTAGTTTTAGTAATCAATTATCGCGCAAACGGATCGGCATTTATTTTTTCTATGTACCAATTGCCTTTTTTACGCATCATTTTCACACTGCGCATATCATCAATTTTCTTACCATTAAAATAACCCGTAAAAATCAAATTGATGTTGGCTTTATCGCCATACTGTTCGCGCAAGCTCATGTTAGTCATATCGACTTCAATCACCACTTCATCGTATTGCATATTGACTAAGTTGCGAGCGAACTGCCCAGCGGTACCATAAGATTTCATAATTCGCGCCATTTTCGGCGTGGCGTATTCCATCGCTTTATTTAAATCGTTTTGGTTATACAAAGCATCAAAATAGAGGGTCGCTACGTTACCAGGAGTGTTTTTTTCACCTTTTGGTGCATCTTCAGAGCCGCAACCGGAAAGAATGCTGCTACTTAAAAGGATAAAAATTAAAAGTATATTTTTCATTGTTGTAGTTTTTCGAGTGAACTTAAAATAAAGTGTGTGACTAAATGAGCATGATGTAAAGTTAACTCGGTAAAATTAATAGTTTTATTTATTTTGGATAATAAAAAAGGATGCATGTTTGCATCCTTTTTAAAAACTAAGAGATTCTTGGTGATTACTGAACAAGCTCTTTATCGCTGAACTCTTCAGCAAATAATGGGCTTGATAAGTAACGCTCAGTTGCACTTGGTAAAATTACCACAATGTTTTTGTCTGCGTTTTCAGGTTTTTCAGCAAGGCGCTTTGCAGCAACTACTGCGGCACCTGAAGAAATACCCACTAAAATGCCTTCGTTTTTCATCAGTTCATGAGCCATGGCAATGGCATCTTCATTTGATACTTGCTCTGCAGCATCTACAACTTCTAAATCAAGGTTGCCTGGGATAAAGCCTGCACCGATACCTTGGATTTTATGAGGGCCCGGTTTAATTTCTTCACCAGCTAAAGTTTGGCTAATAACTGGCGAGTTAGTTGGTTCAACAGCAACCGATTGTACATTTAAGCCTTTCTCTAGTTTAAGGTAACGGCTAACACCTGTAATAGTACCACCAGTACCAACACCTGCTACGAAAATGTCGATTTTTCCGTCCATTGCTTCAAAGATTTCAGGACCTGTTGTTTCAAAGTGAATTTTTGGGTTAGCTGGGTTTTCGAACTGTTGTAAAAGAATGTACTTTTCAGGCTCACTTGCTTGAATTTCTTTTGCTTTTTGAATTGCGCCATTCATGCCTTTAGCGCCATCAGTTAAAACTAGGTTAGCACCTAACGCTTTTAATAATTTACGACGCTCAAGGCTCATTGTGTTAGGCATAGTTAGAGTTAGTTTGTAGCCACGAGAAGCCGCTACAAATGCTAGTGCAATACCTGTGTTGCCTGAAGTCGGCTCGATTAACTCTTTGTCTTTAGTTAAGACACCTGACTTTTCTGCTTCCCAGATCATTGAAGCACCAATACGGCATTTAACACTGAAGCTTGGGTTACGTGATTCTACTTTAGCAAAAACATTACCTGATGTTACGCGGTTAAGCTTTACAATTGGTGTATTACCAATCGTTAATGAATTATCTTCAAAAATGTTAGACATACTGTTCCCTTGGAAGCAATTTATTCAATCGTGATCAATGAGCTTAGGCTATTGATCTGTAATAGTCACACTTTACTGTGGTGAATAAAAAACGAAAGTAAAGTTTGGCTATAACATATAGCGAATAGGCTTAGATACCCAAACCATCTCAAGGTGCGAGTTTCAGTTGGAATTAATATAGTTTAGGAACAAGCAAACAAAGTAAGGGGAGGGCGCACCAAAAGGTGCGCTAATAGGGTCTTAAAGCAACCAAGCGTAGCTAAACTTGGCAAATAACGTACGCTGCTCTTTAGTCATTGATGACAGCTCATCATCTTGATAGCCATTATCAGAGTAACCAGCAAAGAATACAGTTTGCGGGTTCAGCTTGTAAGAATACAGTAGCTGAGTGGCTAACTTTTTATATTGGCTATCAACATCATCTATGTAATTAGCCTGATTGCGTTCTAAATCGGTATAAATGACTGCAAGGCGTAAAAAGCTATTCACGTTGAATTGGTAAGTTAAACGCACATCACTTAAATTGGCGGTAAATACTTCACTGCCATCGGCTTCAAGTTGCTCATAAGTATGACGTAAACGCACTTCAAAATGCTTACCAAGGTTCATATTCAGCACAGGGCGTATATGGAACTTATCACCAACGCGGTTATTTGCTAAATCAACGGCATTACCTGTATACATATATAAAGAAGCAAATACCCCAGCGGTGGGTTTAAAGTCACTGTACAAGCCAACGCCATTTTCGCTAAACAAGTCGGTGTTGCCGTCGATATCTAAACGTGATTTGTCGTGGCGAAGGCCAGTGCGGTTACGGTGTTCAACAGAGACTTCAAAAAAGCTCTGTAACGGGCCGCTGACTGAAAAACTAGTTTGTGCTTCTTTTTCAAGAAGTTCGTTATTTTCGTTGTGGGTAATATCCCAATCGGCGTAAAGGTTAGCGCGATTCCACCAATTGCCTTTATCGCCATACCAGCGGTATTCGCCACCAGTCGTAAACTTTTTAAAATCAACTTGTGAGATAAAGCCCAAGTCAGCTCTTAAATCAGCATCACGGTAATTATAATCAGCGAAGGCGCGCCAGTACTTCTCGTCGTGTTGATACTTTAGGTAGTAGCCAGTACCAGATTGCTGTTCTTTACTTAAAACACGAAGTACGCCTTCATTATAGTCGCAGTCACTATTTAATTCACAAATTACTTGCTCTGGCTGTAAGCAGTTATCACCATCACATAACTCGTCGATAAAATCTTGGCTGTATTGCGTTTGTGACTTTAATACTTGCACTAAGAAAACATCGTTCACTGTTGGTTTGTATTTACTATCAATACTGTAAACCGTGTTTTTATAATCATCACTTTGTCTGTGTGTTGCAGTTGAACCGAGTGATAATCCAGATTCAAAATCGTATCGATAACGCAGGGCACCGTTTTCACTTTTCTCGTCAAGGGCGACAAGAGATGAGCCTAAATTGCCCGGGATCAACACATTGGTTTGCGTATCATTGGCAATGAAGCCGGCAAATGTATGGCCATTTTTGCTGCCGGTGATTTTCGTGCCGTAATCTGGCTGGGCAATATTACGGGTATGAATAAGGTTAAGTGTTGAGGCAAAGTAGTCAGCGTTATCTAAAAAGAAGGCACGCTTTTCTGGGAAGAATAAACTGAAATTATTGTTCACACTCAATTGTGCTACATCTGCTTCAACCTGAGAAAAATCAGGATTAATCGTCGCATTTAAGGTGATATCTGGGGTGATCCCCCATTTAACATCGAGGCTGGCTTCAGTATTGTTTTCTGTTTCCCAATCAGCCACTTGTGCGCCATCAATATCACGTGTCTCATTTTTGCCAAGCACCACAGATGGAATAATCGCCACGTTATTGCCTTGCTTTGCTTGTTCAAAGCCTTGGTAAGTTGGCATTTGGCAAATCCAACAGTTGTTACCATGGTCAATTTGCATATTTGAGATACGTAACCGCTCACTGCGCGGTAAAAAGCGTAAAAACTCCATCGCCATAGTCTTACTTGCTACGCTGTCGTCAAAATTCAATACGCGTAATGGAATGGCAACTTCAACTGTGTAGCCTTTCTCATGAATAACACCGACGCTATCCCAAATACCGTCCCATGATGAGCTTTCATGTTTAGTCAGTTCGTTTTCTATTGAATCTTGTTGTACGCCAAGTGGGTTAATAAAAAATTGATAAGCTAATTGAGAATTATTGTATGAATCAATTTTTAGCCCGACTAGGTCATCATCCCAGGCTGCGTCACGGTCACGGTAAAAAGCACGAATAAGTTCTGGGTTTGGATCATTCGCTTCAAAGCCAATAAAAAGTGTTTCGCCATCCTCATAAACATAAGCGTGGGTGGTAACTGGGCTTTTACTGTTTTCGTAAGGCCAAGTAACGTTGTCTATGGTAATTTTTTTGGCACGTTGCCAACTTGGCTCATTGAGCTGGCCGTCGATTGTTGCTTGCTCCGCAATAAAAGGGAGGGTGACAGGTTGGCTGGTGGCCAAGGTAGTAAAAGGCACGTTCAATAGAGCGGCACTTAACATTGATTTATACATAAGCACTATACGGGTATTCAAAACTGCGAGCATGTTATTAATTTGCAACTTTGTTAACAAATGCAACGCGACAGGGCGCATATATTTACGTTCAAATTAGATTCTAACAAGCTGTGGTGGTAATTTGCGCAGTTAAACGTTAATTTGGCTGTTTTATAACAAAAGTAAACTAAAACGTGGTAAAAGATTACCACCTAAAAATTGAAGTGATCGTTATGAATTTAATTCTAAAATTAATTGCTGGTATTGTTGCCGGTATTTTAGTGGGCTTATATGTGCCACTAACAGGTGTTGAACTCCTTTACACAGTAAAAGAAATAATAGGTCAGTTGATCACCTTTACCATCCCGTTAATTATTTTATTTTTTATCGCATCAGGTATTGCTGGTTTACCAAAAGGGTCAGGCCACTTGTTAGGAAAAACAGTTGGCTTTGCATATGGTTCAACCGTTATTGCTGGAACCTTAGCTTTTTTACTTGTCAGCGCTATGATCCCATTGTTTGATGGCGGTTTAACGTTTGAAGCAGAAGTTGCTACAGAAGTAGGCAGCTTTATTGATTTAGAAATCCCACCTCTTATGAGTGTAATGACAGCACTTGCTGCGGCATTCATTTTTGGTATTGGTATGAGCCAGTTACAGCTTGATACGTTAAAGAAAGTATCTGATCAGGGCCGTGATGTGATTGATGGCTTGTTAGCAAAAGTAATTATTCCTGCGTTACCTTTCTACATTGCCGGTGTTTTCGCGGAAATGACAGTTGCTGGTACCGTGGTTGATACGTTGCAAACATTTGGTATTGTTTTGCTAGCTGCATTAATTATGCATTGGCTATGGCTTACTGTTTTATATGTATCTACAGGCCTTTTACTAAAGCGTAATCCTTTAGAGCTTGTAAAAAATATGCTACCCGCTTATTTTACTGCTTTAGGTACAATGTCGAGTGCAGCAACAATTCCAGTTTCACTTCGCTCAAGCAAAGCAAATAACGTAAAAGAAGATGTTGCTAACTTTACAGTACCTTTATGTGCAACTATCCATTTATCGGGCTCAACAATTACGATTGTGACATGCGCAATGGCTGTCATGTTCTTATCACCGAATATGGATGTACCATCGTTATTTGGTATGTTGCCATTTATTATGATGCTAGGCGTTGTAATGATTGCTGCTCCTGGCGCACCAGGTGGGGCAGTTATGTCGGCATTGGGTCTTTTAACAAGTATGCTTGGTTTTAATGAAGGTGCAGTTGCATTAATGATTGCACTTTATTTAGCACAAGATAGCTTTGGTACTGCCTGTAATGTAACAGGTGATGGTATCATTGCCCTATGGGTTGATCGTTTCAGCGAGAAAGCATCAGCTTAAATTTAATTAGTGAAACGATATTTTGATTTATCGTTTCACTTTTTCTGTGCTAATGTGGCACATTAAATTGTGCGAAAGCAGCTATTTGGTTATTTGAGGATGTTCCATTGATTAATGTACTTTTAGTTGATGACCATGAACTTGTACGGACAGGGATCAGACGTATACTTGATGATGTTCGCGGTTTTAAAGTGGTGGGTGAAGCTAAAACCGGTGAAGAAGCGGTGCAATTTTGCCGTCAACATTCACCAGATATCGTGTTGATGGACATGAATATGCCAGGTATTGGCGGTTTAGAAGCGACAAAGAAAATCTGTCGTTATTGCCCAGATGTAAAAATTATTGTGCTTACTGTGCATTGTGAAGACCCATTCCCAAGTAAAGTAATGCAAATCGGTGCACACGGTTATCTAACTAAAGGTGCCGGTTCTGACGAAATGGTTAATGCCATTCGTGCAGTGAATGCAGGACAACGTTATATTGCGCCTGAAATTGCGCAGCAAATTGCGCTTGCCCAGGTAAGTGGGCGAACAGATGAAAACCCTTTCCAGAGTTTGTCTGAGCGTGAGCTGCAAATCATGCTGATGATCACTAAAGGTGAGAAAGCGCAAGACATCGCAGAGCGTTTGAACCTCAGTTCAAAAACGGTGAATAGCTATCGCTATCGCATGTTTGAAAAGCTAAATGTAGGGGGGGATGTTGAACTTACCCATTTAGCAATTCGTCATAAAATGATCGACATTGATAGCTCGCATTAATTTGCTCAATGTCTGATTTCGAACCAGCCCGTTTTTTAAAAACACTATCAAGTGAGCCGGGTGTCTACCGAATGCTTGATAGTGAAGGGCAAGTAATCTATGTCGGTAAGGCAAAAAATCTAAAAAAGCGTGTCAGTAGTTACTTCCGTAGCAATGTAACTGATAGTAAAACGCGTGTCTTAGTCAGTAATATTTGCGGTATTGAAGTCACCCTGACTAACACCGAAACCGAAGCCTTATTACTCGAAAACAATCTAATAAAAAAATATCAGCCTCGTTATAATATTTTGCTGCGAGATGATAAGTCATATCCATATATTCTGTTAACTGATCATAAGCACCCACGACTTGCTTTTCATCGTGGTAGCCGAAAAATTAAAGGCGAATATTTTGGTCCATTCCCAAGTGCGGGAGCGGTTTCTGAAAGTTTGCGTTTAATGCAAAAAATTTTTCCGGTTCGCCAATGTGAAGATGCCTATTATCGAGCGAGAAGCCGTCCCTGTTTACAATATCAGTTAAAGCGCTGCTCAGCACCGTGTGTAAATAAAATCTCCGATGAAGAGTACCAACAAGAAGTTGATTTTGTCCGTAAGTTTTTGCTGGGTAAATCTCATGAAGTCATTGCCGATTTAGTCACTAAAATGGAGCAAGCAAGTAAAGAACTTAAATTTGAGCTTGCGGCCAAAGTGCGTGACCAAATCATGTTGCTTCGAAAAATGCAGGAGCAACAATCTATTTCAGGTAATCATGCCGAAATGGATGTAGTGGGTTTTGCGCATTTAAATGGTTTAAATGCGGTTCACTTATTAATGATCCGCGACCACAAAGTGCTTGGCAGTAAAACTTATTTCCCTAAAGTACCAAAAGACTCCGGTGAAGAAGAAATTCTAACCTCGTTTTTAGGTCAATATTATTTAGCACCCGGTGCAACGGGACGTATTGCCAAAGAAATTATCTTACCGTTCAGTATTGAAGAGAGTGAACCATTAAGTGAAGCGCTTACGGCTATCTCTGAACGTAAAGTGAGTTTAAAAGTTGCTAATCGCGGTGAGCGGGCACAGTATTTAAAGCTTGCTAATAAAAATGCCCTTAATAGCATTAGTGTTAAGCAAAGTACCCAAGACTCCATTAATAAACGTTACGCACAATTAAAAGAAACATTACGTCTAGATGATATTAATCGCATGGAATGTTTTGATATCAGCCATACAATGGGTGAAAACACGGTAGCAAGTTGTGTGGTGTTTGATTCGCAAGGGCCAAATAATAAAGAATATCGCCGATTTAATGTTACTGGCATCACAGGTGGTGATGATTATGCTGCGATGGAATTTGCACTTAATAAACGCTACAACAAAGTTGTCGATGAAGAAAAAATTCCAGACGTCATCTTTATCGATGGTGGTAAAGGTCAATTATCTCGTGCTGAGCAATATTTTGAAAACTGGCCGCATAATAAAATGCCATTGTTGGTAGGTGTTGCAAAAGGTACTAGTCGAAAACCAGGTTTAGAAACGCTATTAATTGATGGCGGACGTAAAACAATACCACTTGATTCAGATGCGCCAGCGCTGCATTTAATTCAGCATATTCGTGATGAGTCGCACCGTTTTGCTATTGCAGGGCATCGTAATAAACGACAAAAACAACGCACACAATCATTGTTAGAAGAAATTACCGGCGTAGGACAAAAACGCCGACAAGCATTATTAAAATATTTAGGGGGCATGCAAGGGGTAAAAGCTGCTAATATAGACCAATTAAAACAAGTTCCTGGGATCAGCCCTGAAATGGCTGAAAAGATATTTAATCATTTGCATGACAAGGCTTAGCCTTCGTGCGAATATAGTAAAAAAAGACATCTCCAAGTAGTTATGTGGAATATTCCAAACACACTCACAACCTTTAGACTTTTTCTTATCCCCATTTTTTTGGTGATATTTTATTTGCCTTTCTCATGGGCATTTTTTGCAGCTGCGTTTGTTTTCTGGCTTGCGTCAATCACAGATATCCTTGATGGCTATCTAGCGCGTCGTTTAAATCAGTCAACGCCTTTTGGTGCGTTCTTAGATCCTGTCGCTGACAAAGTAATGGTGTGTGCAGCACTGGTTGCTTTATCAAGCCACTACCAAAGCTTGTATATGACTATTCCAGCATTAGTGATTATTAGCCGTGAAATTGTTATCTCTGCCTTACGCGAATGGATGGCAGAGCAGGGTAAACGTGACAACGTAGCTGTATCAAACATGGGCAAGTTTAAAACTGCGGCACAAATGCTAGCCATTATTGGTTTGATCTGGCAGTTTGATACATGGATGATCTACTTAAGTTATGGCCTTTTGTACGTCGCAACATTCTTAACGCTTAGTTCTATGTTGCAGTATTTAATAGCGGCATGGTCAGAATTGACCAAAAATTGATCCTAAACGTTTAATTACACACCGTTTTAGATAAAAAATAAGCAAACAGTTCAAAACTAGCATTTTTTATATTGACGCGTTTAATAATCTCTGTAGAATGCGTCCGTGTTGAGAGGGCATAGCCCCAAGATAAAGAAAGCGGCACTAGCTCAGTTGGTAGAGCGCAACCTTGCCAAGGTTGAGGTCACGAGTTCGAGCCTCGTGTGCCGCTCCAATTATCTAATTTGGCGGAATGGCAGAGTGGCCATGCAGCGGATTGCAAATCCGTCTACCTCGGTTCGACTCCGGGTTCCGCCTCCATTAAACACTCCACGCGCTCTATGAGCAACCCGATGCCCGGGTGGTGGAATTGGTAGACACAAGGGATTTAAAATCCCTCGCTGGTAACAGCGTGCCGGTTCAAGTCCGGCCCCGGGCACCATTTTGATAAAGAAAAATTTGCGGCATTAGTTCAGTTGCCAGAACGTTATCATCGCAACCTCAAGGTTGTTCACCAACGGACAAAATACTGACAGAAACAAATTTGCGGCACTAGCTCAGTTGGTAGAGCGCAACCTTGCCAAGGTTGAGGTCACGAGTTCGAGCCTCGTGTGCCGCTCCAATTATTTGGAAGCGATAAGGCGGAATGGCAGAGTGGCCATGCAGCGGATTGCAAATCCGTCTACCTCGGTTCGACTCCGGGTTCCGCCTCCATATAATACTCCACATGCTCTTTCGAGCGACCCGATGCCCGGGTGGTGGAATTGGTAGACACAAGGGATTTAAAATCCCTCGCTGGTAACAGCGTGCCGGTTCAAGTCCGGCCCCGGGCACCATTTTTATAAAATACCTCTTCTTTATTTCATTTATATTTCTTTTTATAACCTCATCTAACTATTTTTTTATTGCCAAAATAGCTCTATAGTTTCCTTAGTCTTTTTAAATAAGCAAATGCGTTTTCAAGTTTTCAGCACTACTGAATTCACTAAATAGGATCAAGGAAAGAGAATGGAGCAATTTAAACGTGGCTTAAATCAGTTCTGGGTAGGCGCAGTGTTTGGGCTTTGTCTAGCGATATCGTTAGTTCTTATTCCTGTTGCGATTATTATGTCGAACATTAATGACGTACTTAAAATTCATGAGGTGAGCGTGCTTGTTGATAAAGTATCGACCGTCTTCGATAAATCAGAACAAGCCATTAGTAATGCCAAAGCAGCGCTAACCGATTTTGATAATGACGTGGTGATGGATATGCTTAATGCTGTGCAATCTTATCAGCAACAATCGCAGTCATTACTAACCGCAGAGCAAAAACAAGCATTAAAAGCGCAAACTAAAGATCAGCTTGTTACTGAGCTTGAGTCAAAGCTTAACGAGCAACAAATTACATTCATATTGTCTGTTTTCGAAAAGTTAACAAATACAAAAAAGGGAGCACAAACGCTCCCTAAATAAGAATTTACTTAACTAGATTATTTACGCCATGCGCCTTTAGGAATGGTTTGATCTAGCTTTTTGTTTTGCGAAGGATCAAAAGTAGGTAATTTACCTGCCTTACGTTGGGTGTTGTAATCCTTCGCGAGCCAAATAACGACGCCCGATAACATAAACAAAGCGATGACGTTAACGATAGCCATTAGACCCATAGAGACATCGGCAAGGGTCCAAACTAATGGTAATTCTCCAAGCGCACCAAACATCACCATACCAAGTACCAGTAATCGGAAGATCAACATACCCGATGCATGGTTGTGCTCTAAAAACAATAAATTGGTTTCGGCGTAAGAGTAATTTGCAACAATCGAGGTAAATGCAAAAAACAAAATTGCAATCGCAACAAAAGTGGCTCCCCAGCTACCAACGTGTTCTTCAAGGGCTGCTTGTGTCAATGCAATACCTGTAACACCTGAATCAGGAATAAGTTGTTGTGATAATAAAATAAGGGCTGCAGTTGCAGAACATATAATAATTGTATCTACAAATACGCCGAGCATTTGTACATAACCTTGTGAGGCTGGGTGCGGTGGGTTAGGTGTTGCCGTTGCAGCAGCATTTGCAGCGCTACCCATACCAGCTTCATTAGAGAATAAGCCACGCTTAATACCCTGGATCATGGCCTGCATTACACCATAACCTATTGCACCCGCACCCGCTTGCTCGATACCAAAGGCACTATTAATAACATGCATAAATACATTAGGTAATAAATCGTAGTTTATGGCACATACATAAAGTGCAACTAACAAATAAGCAAGCGCCATAAATGGCACAACCATTTCTGCAAAACGCGAAATAGTTTTTAAGCCACCAAAAATGATAATACCTGACCCTAATACTAAGCCGATGCCTACAACATAGTTTGGAATACCAAATGCAACATTAAATGCAGCAGCAATAGAGTTTGATTGAACAGCATTAAATACCAAGCCAAAAGCAAGAATAAGGCAAAGAGAAAAGATCACACCCATCCAGCGTTTACCTAACCCATATTCCATATAATAAGCAGGGCCACCACGAAAGTTGCCATCTTCATCGACCGTTTTATATGCCTGAGCAAGAGTACTCTCGGCAAAACTTGTCGCCATACCTATTAAAGCAATAAGCCACATCCAGAAAATTGCCCCGGCTCCGCCTAAATAAAGTGCAACGGCAACACCTGCCATATTACCCGTACCAACTCGCGCAGCTAAAGAAGTACAAAAAGCTTGGAATGAAGAAATGCCATCGCCAGAACCTTGGCGGCTCTGAAACATCACTTTGATCATATGTGGGAATTGAGTGAATTGAATAAAACCGAGTCGAAGAGTGAAAAATAGCCCCGCAGCTATTAAAAGGTAAACCAGAATGTGACCCCAAAGGAGACCACTTATACTATTTATAATGTCTGTCATTTTTCTTGCCTTGTGAGCGAGTGGAAAATCTGCTGCGCAAGTTACCATAACAAGCGAGGAGAGTTTAGTTATTCTGCTAAAAAACATCAGTTATCCACAGGGATTTGTGGGTAACTTGTTTGCATTTGATGGGTATGTGATTAATTTGAAAATATTCAAAAAAACCTTCAAAAATTGCTTGCGTTAAAAATCCATCTCCCTATAATGCGCATCCACTGACACGGCGGGCAGCAATGAAAAGCGCTGAACAAAGTGACACAGAGTTAAGTAAAACTTCGGTTTAAAACGGTCTAAAAAGAAAGTTTAAAATTAAGTGTTGACTCGAAAATTTAAGGATGTATTATACGCATCCCTAGCGACAACGTCGCAACGTTCTTTAACAATATAAAGCAATCATCTG
>NZ_JACDWV010000121.1:0-1327 GCF_016464105.1 Pseudoalteromonas sp. bablab_jr010
AATATCAGCATGAAAACCGACGACATTACTTGCTTCATCCTATGTATTAACTCGCTCTAATTCGAGCTGAAGAAATTATGGCTTAAAAAGTTAGGCAAGGATCAGTGCGTTTAACTTGACTGTGGGAGTCATACCAACGCCTTAATAAACGGTGGAAAATAGCAGGCTAAACTAAGCGAAGAATGAGCGCAAGCCTGCTGTTTTACGTCCACTGTTTAATTAATTTGTTAGGTTTATTTTTGCATACTAATTTTTTATAACATACCAATTATCAAACAAGTGCTCTAAACATTGTACTTTTGGTAAACACACATCTTTGGGGTTAATATTCTTACCTAAAGCGTAAGCACCTTCACCAATTCCGTACTCACTTTTAAAGGAAAAAGCTTTTCTTAATATCCAAGCCTCACCCTCTTTTTGAAGCCAAAGTGAATTAAAGCCATTTTCTTTATATGGAACTACAATTCTGCTTAAATCTGGGTTGGAGACTTTTTTATATTTGGCACCTGCAGCAACCCAAGCTAGTGAAACTTCGGTTTCTGCAGAGGTTTGTACCCACTGTATTGAAACATAACCTTCTTGCTCGGTTGCCCTTATAGCTTTTACAAAACTTTTTGAATTCAAAAACACATAAACTACATGCTGCAATTTGCTTTCAGGCCAGTATGGGACTGTTTTCAGTATTCCAAAGCAAATTATTAAAGAGAAACTTAAATATAAAATCGGCTTCTTCATAAACCTAACGCTTGCCTATCCGGCGCAAAATAGCAGGCTAAAATTAGCGACGAAGGAGCGCAAGCCTGCTGTTTTGCGTCCCTAGGTTTAGGCACTTGTTATGTATTTTTTAACCTTAGCTTATACAAACCAGTTAACCTTTTTGATAAGCCCATACAAATCATCACTGCATAGAGCAATGCAACAATATTCCACCCTAGATAAATTAGAACTCCAGTATTAATAAAGCTATTAATATACAAAGCCCAACCTAAATTTCGGTCTATTGCTCCTTGGGCAAAGTCAGTACTATTTACTGTAAATAAAGCAATAGTCCCCATTAACGCAAAAATGAAGAAAAGTACTGAAACAGGATAATATATCCACACAGCTTCAAAATATGCACTTAAAGCGAAGATTATGGTGATTATTGTCCACCTAATTGTTTTCATACTCAAAACCTAAGAAATACATAGACATAATGACTCCCACACGGTGCTAGCCTCCGCTTTTCGTGGGTTAGCTTAATGACAAAGCCAGAGCCATAATTAGTTTGTCAAATAACTAAACAGCAGAGGCTAGCATGAACAAACATAGCATACTTTTTATCGGA
>NZ_JACDWV010000122.1:0-23814 GCF_016464105.1 Pseudoalteromonas sp. bablab_jr010
CAACGCCCAGTTTGCTCCACAAGTAGCAGGTATGACTTTAACTCAAAAGGTATTCCCTTTGATTTATACTTACTCATGCCACCAATAAAACGAGCTAGTAATTTAGGTTGCTTTGACTCCTTCGCGCTTTCGCATCGCTTTTTAAAACTGGTATAGTCCGATTGCTCCGGCGTGCTCGCAGCTTTAGCACGAACAGGGTTTAAATCAACATAGGCCATGCAGGCTAAAAGCGCTGATTCATCAAGGAGCGCTTGGCTTTTAAAGCGCCCTTCCCAAAAATGCCCAGTACATTCATCTTCTTTATTTGCCCGTCTGGCAATATATTCATTTAGCATTCGCATGAACCAACTAATGCTCGAAAGGCGCGCTCTGTATTCTGCAACCTCTTTATTTAAGAAGACTTGTTGACCATCACTTAACGGCTCACCATGAAGGGCTTTTTGACCTAAAGGCGTCATTTTACTGAGCTTAAACCAGCGTAAAAGGATGGCTTTATCCGATAACCTATTTGCTTTTTTATCATCAACATAAAGCACAAGATGCGTATGATTGCTCATCACCGCATAAGCACACACATCAATGCAAAATACCTTTGCAAGAAAAAGCAGACGCTGTTCAACCCACCCTCTGCGGTGTTCATATGATTTGCCTGTGAGTGCGTCTTCTCCACAAAGGTAAGCGCGTCTGACGCAACGAGATACACAATGATAATATTTGGTGTTCGACAAACAGATTTGCCGCTTCCTTGCTAAAGCCATCGTCCACTCCTTGAACTGATAATCTGAAATGCATTAGCTGTAATTAAAGTGTAGACAAAGTTTTCTGTGCCGCAAGAGCAATAAATACTGTGACTGTCCATGTAAAGTTAAATTTTATTAAGAATTAGAGTGCCTATCCGACTTAAAGTGACTGTCCATGTAAGTCCATGTAAAGAGTTAAACACTTTGTTACGGAAAAAAGCTGTTCAAATATCGTCAAAACCCTATACTGCAAACAACAAGAAATAAGATGAGGTTTTCTCGTGCAGTTCACTCAAGGTATGGAATACTTCTTTTCTGGCTTTAAGTTAATTAGCCAAAAAGGGTTGAAACGTTTTGTACTTATTCCTTTATTAATCAATATTCTGCTTTTTGGTAGTTCGCTGTTCTTTTTGTATGGCTGGCTCACCGATGGCTTTGCTTACATGAACTCGTTATTACCAGAATGGCTTAGCTGGCTCGAGTGGCTAATGTGGCCAATTGCTGTGCTGGTGATTTTATTTAGTTACAGTATGCTCTTCACAGTTATAACAAACTTTATAGCAGCCCCATTTAACGGCCTACTCAGTGAAAAAGTCGAGCTTTATCTCACTGGGCAAAAAATTAATGACGATAGTCTTTTCGATACAATGAAAGATGTGCCACGTATGTTAAGTCGAGAATGGACAAAACTTTGCTATTACCTGCCGCGCGCTATAGGCTTTTTTATCTTACTGTGGATTTTACCTGTGATCGGTCAAGTTTTATGGGTGTTATTCACTTGCTGGATGTATGCAGTGCAATATGAAGACTATGCGTTCGATAACCATAAAATTAGTTTTAACGAAATGAAAAATGACTTAAAGCAAAAGCAAACATTATCTTATGGCTTTGGTTTAGCTGTCATGATTTTAACTGCTATCCCATTCGTAAACCTAATTGTTATGCCCGTTGCTGTTTGCGGTGGCACACGGTTATGGGTTGAAAACTATCGAAGCCAATATCGAAGTTAAAATGTTTGAAAAGCCAGTAGAAAACTATTGGCTTTTCAATACACTATAATTTAATTTAACTGGTAAAGGGTCTGATAACTCGGTGCCAAAGCGAGGTTCATCAAATTGACTAATAACCACCGTAAATCTTTCTTCCCCCATATTGAGTATAAATGGGGTCCCTATCTTTGCTAGCTCTGAAATTTGTTTGTGTTTATTTTCTAATAAAACAGTGCCTGAACCTTTATTTTTAACTAAAAGTGCATGTGCGTTATTCCCTAAAACAATCCTAGCTTGATGTGATTCGCGATATTCAGCCCGCCATTGCCCTCTTTGGTATAGAGTGTATATGATTGAGATCCCATCGGGTTCAACGATACGTCCCTCTTGAATTTTACAATGTTGGCAACCAATTACTGAGCCTGATTTCCAGTTTACTGGCTGCCCATCATAATTTAATCTAGATGACATATGCCATTGAGGTTCAAAATCTGGTGTGCATGCAACACAACATATCAACATAAAAAATATAACCAGATACTTCACTACTTAATCCCTTGCTTTTCTCTAGCAGCTTTAATTTCATTAAGAAGTTTTAAAGGTGGCGCTTGCTCTTCAATCATTCGTTGTTGTATATGCTTCGACACGTCTTTTTGATCGCTATCTTGCTGATGAACACCGAAGCGATTGCCAGAGAACAAGGTATAAAAACGAAGTTCAATCAAACTCCACTCATCAACATCATTTAGCACTGTTACGGCGGTATCATCATTCGTATCTTGGCTTAGAGTTTCAGTCAAATCAGCATTACAATTAAAATCTACAGCAGCAGAGCCGGGATACCTTAAACCATTAGCCTCTATTATATTATTTTCGTCTATGGAACTTCCGAGTCCATGCGAATAAGACATTACAAAATTTTCAGGAGAGTCAAATGGGCTATTAGTCAAATCCGCAGTTTGTACGGCACAATTGGCATTCTCACGATAGCGACTCGAATAATAGCGATCTCCCTCATTATCCCCTATCGTCGGTAATCCTCTCAACTGATAAAGGTAATTCATAATACTCAAATGATTTGGTTTATAGTTTGTACTTTCATCACCACCATGCTCTAAACCTAAATTATGGCCAAGCTCATGCATTATCGTTGATGCTTGGTAGTTGAAGGTTAAATTTCGAGATATTTCGTTATCAAGTGATAACCCCCAATTCCCCATACTTATCATCAAATCATTACCACTTAATTCAGCAACCCCTGAAGAACCCGCACTGCCATCAATGTTTCGACTATTAGCCATTAACATATAATGAAATATCGGCTTACGTCTCATGTCGAAGTTTGCCATTTTATAATGAAACAAACTCTCAACACCTTGGTTAAAGTTATAAGGTGTATATTGTCTAAAGGTTACTTGATCACCCCCTCCTAAATCATGATCTTGTACAGATATTCCCCCTGCTTGGTGGTACAAATCCCCCACATCAAAGTGAACAACAATGCCTTGCTCAGCGAACGAGCTTACCACTTTTTCCAATGCTGTTTGGTGCGGTATTATTCCCGCATCACTGCTATCCATATAATCCACTTCAATAAAGATATCTTTTTGATTAACTCTAGCTCCCCAAGCATGCAGAGGTAATCCAGAAAAAGTTGACCCAGGGAGTTCTGAACAGTCAGGAATACCATCTTCATCACTGTCATCTTCGCAGCTAACATCATTAACACCCGCCGGTGTCGTAAATTGGCTATAGTGCCAATCAGATGATGAATTAGTATCTGTGTTATCTATATCTCTTTTAATACTTGAGCCAGTTACATTAGAAATGACAGGTGCTGAGCCTGTTTGCCATTGTCCTGCCGTCAGAGGCTCAGTAGTGTCATTGCCAAATCGAACAAAATCCACAGTGCTTCCCGAGTCACGCGTTAGCAATTCAACAAACCCATTCAAAAACCAATAAGGGCGAACCGTGGAGTCAATATCACCAATAAAAGCGATAGATTTATTTTGCTCAGTTGTATCGTAAAATAATTGATCCCCAAAACCACTATGAACTATGAGATATTCCTCAGGAGCAATCACTTGGTCAGGCAAATTAAAAATTGTTGCGGCCGAAATACTATTATCAGAACTGTCACGACTTTTTACTCGTACACTGTAATCAGCTAAATTAACACTACTATCGGTTCCGTTATAAAGTTCAAACCAAGGCGTGTCGTTGCTAAAACGAATAGCGACAACCTCAGTTATCTTTAAATCATTACTTCCAGTTGTAAAAGTAGAAACTACTTGGGCTAAAGCAGGTGTATCAGCAAAATTAACTAAGTCTTCGGTTAATCTTAACGCATATTCTGTTGCTTGATTAAAAGCAGCTGTAAACTCAATATTGTTAAAATATTCATTGTCATTTCCTTGTGGTCCCGTCATCTCTAATGAGTCGATTGCTAAGCAAGTTTCAAAATTATCAGCTGATAATTGCACACTTCCCTCACATACACCATTGGCGCTATTAACAACTAAACTCGATGACTTCATCACATCAGACATCGATAACATAACTCGAGCATTTACACTCACAGCAGAGGCTGCATCTTCAGGGCTTACATTTACAACAGTGGCTGCACTAGTATCTGTAATTGTCACGCTCACTGTCGCTTGGGCACTCTGAGTTCCATCCGATACAGTTACAGTAAAAGGCGCTTGCGATATGCTATTTGATGCAGGTTGATAAAGATAACGAAAAGTTGTTGCATCAACTAAAGTGATACTCGCCCCAGCTAACTGCTGAGAAAAACTAATAGTTAACTCATCCCCATCAATATCACTCGCGTCTATAGTAAATTCACTACTTTCATTAAACTCTGTAGTAATAGCAATATCAGACACTGTGGGTGGTTTATTAACATGAATGATCATAAATGTGAGGCTTGCTGAAGATATTGCTCCTTGATCATCTACCGCAGTGATCCGAAATATCACCTCGGTATTTTCAGACACTTCTGGCGCTGTGAAAGTAATAGTTTCGCCATTTTGCACAAAATCTACTGATGGTCCACTTAATTGCTGCCACTCAATATCTGCTATAACCCCGTCGCTGTCTGTAACAACCACAGAGACAGAAGCTTGCGTTAACTCAGTAATATCAGCAATCGCATCGAGGGTAATGACAGGCGCAAGATTTATGTAATTTTCAACCACAACACTAAATTCTGCAGAGCTTGTAGCTCCATCATCATCAGTTGCTGTTACTTGGAAGGTAATTTCATCATTTGTTTCTACTTCAGGGGCCGTATAATTTATTAAATTATCAGTTGCAGTAAATTCGGTAATCGGGCCTGAAGTTTGCACCCAGCTATAGCTAATAATACTACCATCACTGTCTGTTGCCGTAGCTGTTAATACTCCTTCAGCCCCTTCTTGAATATTTTGCGAACCAGTTATACTCACTGATGGAGCACTGTTTGCGCTTACATCTATAGTAAAAAGCGCCGTGCTTTGTTCACCAAAACTATCAGTAACTGTCACCGAAAAAACAAGCTGAGTTAAGGTTGCAACATTTGGTGTGGTAAAACTAATTGTGCTCGATCCATTTTCAAACTCTACATCTGGACCAGCCGTTTGCTGCCAATCATAACTAATAACCTCTCCATCAGAATCTGAGGCATTTGCACTAAGAGAAATATTGTTACTAGAAGAGGATATCTGAGGACCAGCAACCGATATTGTCGGGGCTTGATTAACATTAATAATGGTAATAGTGATACTGGTTGTAGCTGTTGCGCCTTGATTATCAGTAACGCGCAAAGAAAATGAGACATCTGTGTCAGTATCTACTGCAGGAATTGATACATTGATTTGTTGACCGTTTGCTGCAAAATCGATAGAAGGACCACCAGTTTGCTGCCAAGAAAAGTCGGCTATAGAACCATCACTATCGTTGGCTGACGCACTTAATGAAAGTGTTGCCAGCTCATTGACCTCAGTATCACCAGAAATACTTACTTGTGGCGCTTGGTTCTCAGCATTATTAGACTCTTCACTCCCTCCACCACCTCCACAAGCCGTTAAAAAAATGGAAAATAAAATACTAAGCCCAAGTAACTTTATTCTATTCTCCATTTTTAAGCCCTCGCGATTAACTGTATAAACTTTGTGGCACCTTAGTTACATTTAAATGAACCGTGACCTCTTCACGGTCATGGTATAAGTGCTTAGCTTGTAGTTCGTAACTTACGCCATATTTATCAAGCTCTTCTTTAATCATTTTTAAGCACTCGTAAACGCTATCAAAACGTTTTTTCATCGGTAGTTTAAGATTAAAAATAAGCTCTTTTGCGTAGGCGTTTACCGCCCAATCAATCATAAGGTTAGTCACTTTTGCTGGCTTTTCCACCATGTCACAGACTAACCATTGAATATTGCGCTTTTCTGGACGGTATTTAAAACCATCGACCCTAAAATGCTTAACTTGCCCTGTTTCCATCAAGTCATCGTTCATAGGACCATTATCAATTGCGCTTACAAACATACCTCGGCGCACCAATTGATATGTCCAGCCCCCTGGGCAAGCACCTAAATCAACGCCTCGCATGCCAGGTTGCATACGTTCTTCAGCTTCATGAGGTGGAATAAACACGTTAAAGGCTTCATCGAGTTTTAACGTTGAGCGGCTTGGCGCATCACTCGGCATACGTAAACGCGGGATACCCATAAAGAAAGGCGAATTATTGAATGTATATGAATAGCCAACATAAGCACTGTCGTTTGCTAAAAATAACACATGCATAACAGGTTTTTTCTCAGCAATTTCGCGTGTTACCTTCGAGCGCTTTTCAAGCGATTTTTTCAGAGGTGTAGAAATCTTTTTGCAGAACTTACTCAGCTCTTTACCTTCGTTGGTATCTGGCGTTTCTACGCGTAGGTCACCACATTCAGGAAACTCAGCGGCAGCATCAACAATAGCACTAACGCGGTCTTCAAGTGGCATGTTATCGACTAAGGCGCCAGTAAACCATTGGCGCGCAAATACCATATTCTTGAAATCGACTTTTTTGATGATTTCTTCACCGTGGCTTGCATCAAAACACTCGTAAACAACAATCCCCGTATTTGGTTTTGTTTTTACGTAACCTGCAAAGCCTTGTTCAGCAGCCTGAAAAGTAATTTCAGCAGCGGCATCATTTTCAAAACCACTGCGACAATAAATAACTACACTCGACATAGATAACCCTTAAAACTTATATCGTGCTGCTTGAACTAACAAAATAGCCCAACCAATAATAAAACAAACACCGCCAATTGGGGTGATAGGCCCAAGCCACTTCATGCCCGTTAGTGCGAGTAAATACAAACTACCGCTAAATAACACGGTACCTGCGATAAAAAATCCACCAGCCCAACTTAAGTTCATACCCCATTTAATTAAGATAGCAATTGCTATCAGTGCAAGGCCATGCACCATTTGGTATTCAGCAGCGGTTTTAAAAATTCCAATTGCGTACTCAGAAACGCGGCTTTTTAAACCATGAGCAGCAAATGCGCCAAGCATTACTGAAAGCATGCAAAATAAGCTACCAATCATTAAATAGAGTTTGATCATTGCGTATCTCCAGCCGCTAAATTCAAAATAAACTGCGCTGCATAATCTGCAGCTTGCTGTAAGTTTTCTTGCTCTGTAATGCCACTTTTTTTACGTGGTTTTAATGAGTGGTCACCATCTTTTAGAAATTTAATCTCGGGTGGGTTAACCATTTCAAGTTCAGCGAGTTCTTGCTGATCACCAAACGTATCGCGCTCACCTTGCAGCACTAAAAATGGGCATGGCATATCAACAAAATGATCTATACGCAGTTTATCGGGTTTACCCGGTGGGTGAAACGGATAGCCAAAAGCCACAACGCCAGCAATTTGAGCTTGGTCTTGCTCAGTACAAAGCATCGAAGCCATACGCCCCCCCATAGATTTACCCCCAATAAATAGCGGCAATTCTGGCTGGCGCTCGGCTAAAATTTCACTAAAGTAGGCAAGTAACTTAGGAGCACGCTCGGGTGGCCTACGCTTGCCCGTTTCTTTAGCAATTTGCATATACTGAAAATCAAACAAGGCTACATCAATCCCATGCTGACTAATCAAGTTAGCCATTGTTTGCATAAACTCAGAATCACTGCCTGCCCCTGCACCATGGGCAAATATAAACTGTGCGCGAGCTTTGCCCGTTGCACTTTTAAACCACTGTAACATGTTAATACTCTTGTTCTTGCTCTACTAAGCTCAGCATCCAGTCTTTAAAAGACACTATTTTGCCAAGCTCTGTTTGCGATTCGCGGATCACTAAATAGTATGCATTTTTACTTTCTAATGAGTGATTAAATGGAATAACTAGACGACCCGCATCAATATCAGGTTTTGCTAAAACGCTATTACCAATGGCAACCCCCTGTCCATGCACCGCGGCTTGCAATACCATTGATGAGTGACTAAAAATCGGCCCTTGGTTAACTTGTACATTACGCACACCAGCCGTTTTCATCCAGGTTTTCCAGTTTTTACGGGTGGTATCATGCAATAAGGTATGATTTGCTAAATCACTGGGTTGATTAAGTGGCTTAGGGCCCGTTAACAGCAATGGGCTACATAATGGCACTAGATATTCAGTATGCAGCTTATATGTCTGTACCCCACTCCAGTGGCCACGACCATAATAAATAGCAATATCTACATCGTCAGAAAGTGAGTTTTCATCCTGATCTTGCGCTTTAATTCGCACGTCGATTTCTGGATGTAATTCATTAAATAAACTAAGTCTGGGCACTAACCATTGAATCGCAAAACTTGGCGTTAAACTTACCGTGAGTGACCCTTTCGCACCGCGGGCAAGTAGTTTTTCTGTGGCATCAATCAGCTGAGTAAAAATTTCTTTTATATCTAAAAAGTAACCTTGCCCTTCTTCGGTTAACAGCAAAGAACGATTCTTACGTAAAAACAGCTTTAACCCTAAATGCTCTTCAAGGGTTTTAATTTGATGGCTCACCGCAGCCTGCGTTACATATAGCTCTTCTGCTGCTTTTGTAAAGCTCAAATGGCGGGCAGCGGCTTCGAAAGCTTTTAGTGCATTTAAAGGAGGTAAACGACGAGACATAAACACCAAACTTAGAATTAGTTTTTCTTATGCGTCGATTATAGCGATACAAATAAAAAAAGGCGACCATGGTCGCCTTTTTCATACTTAAATACTTATATATTTAAATTATAAATCGCTTGCGCTGGTATCGAGTGGTGCAAAGCTTTTAACTAACTCATCAACCGCTTTCATTTGCGATAAATAACCTTCTAGCTTGCTTAGTGCAAGTGCACATGGGCCATCACATTTTGCTTCATTCGGATTAGGGTGCGCTTCAATAAATAAACCCGCAATACCTAATGCCATACCACTGCGAGCAAGTTCTGCAGCTTGTGCACGGCGACCATCCGCAGAGTCAGCTCGGCCTCCTGGGCGTTGTAATGCGTGCGTTGCATCAAAGATAACCGGCGCCATAGGCTTCATGTCATCCATACCAAGCATATCAACCACAAGATTGTTATAACCAAAACTAGTACCACGCTCACACAGTGCAACATTGTTGTTGCCCGCTTCATTAAACTTTTTAATGATATGACGCATTTCGTGTGGAGCTAAAAACTGTGGCTTTTTCACATTGATAATAGCGCCAGTTTTTGCCATGGCTACAACTAAGTCAGTTTGACGAGCAAGGAATGCCGGTAACTGAATTACATCAACCACTTCAGCCACAGGCGCAGCTTGATGCGGCTCATGTACGTCAGTGATCAGTGGCACATTAAAAGTAGATTTAATTTCTTCAAAGATTTTTAAACCTTCTTCCATACCAGGACCGCGGTATGAATTAATTGAAGAGCGGTTCGCTTTATCAAAAGATGCTTTAAAAACGTATGGAATGTTTAGCTTTGATGTAACTTCTACATAATGCTCCGCAATTCGCATCGCTAAATCACGTGATTCAAGTACGTTCATACCGCCAAACAATACAAATGGTTTGTCGTTGGCTAATTCAATCTCGTTAATTTTAATTAACTGGTTGTTCATTTCTATTCCTTAAGGTGCAACAGCTTGTAGCATTAATCCACAAATATAAGCCATGTAAGTACCAACACCATAGCCTAAAACAGCAAGTAAAACACCTACTGGCGCAAGTGATGGGTGGAATGCTGATGCAACAACAGGTGCTGATGCTGCGCCGCCTACATTGGCCTGAGAGCCTACCGCCATATAAAACAGTGGTGCTTTAATTAGTTTCGCCACAATAAGCATTAAGCTTGCGTGAGTAATCATCCAAATAACACCGAGTACGAAGTACATTGGTGAATCAAAAATCGCGGTAATATTCATGTGTAAGCCAATTGAAGCAACAAGAATATATAAAAAGCTTGATGCTACTTTTGACGCACCAAAAGCTTCAATATGGCGAACTTTAGTAAACGATAAACTAATACCAATTGTGGTAGAGATAACGATTAACCAGAAGAATTTACTGTTTAAACTATACTCTTGTGCCCACGGGAAGTTAGCCCCAAAAAACGGACCTAAAAAGTCAGCACAAAAATGTGCAAGGCCAGTAATACCAAAGGCAATTGCGATAATCGTCATGTAATCATTTAGAGTTGGCATGCGCGCATGCTCAGCATGATACTTTTCTACGCGCTCTTTTAAATCTTCAATTGCACGCGTATCTGCGCCTGTTTTAGCATCAATCGCCTTATGGTTTGCTGCCATTAATAACAGTACGGCCATCCATAAGTTAGCCACAATTACGTCAACAGTCACCATTGCAGAGAAGATATCGCCGCCTACTTCAAACATTTCTTTCATTGAAGCTTGGTTTGCGCCGCCACCAATCCAGCTACCGGCGATAGTCGTCATACCACGCCACACTGCGTCAGGGCCATGGCCGCCCACAGCTTCTGGGTAAACGGCGCTCATTACTAAGATAGCCAAAGGGCCACCAATAACAATACCCAAGGTACCTGTTAAAAACATGATTAATGCTTTTGGCCCAAGGTTTAGGATCGCTTTTAAATCAATACTGATGGTAAGCAATATTAAGCAAGCTGGCAGTAAATAGCGTGACGCTACAAAATATACATTCGAAGAATGACCATCAACAATCCCAAAAGTATTGAGTAATGATGGTAAAAAGTAGCAAAGCAATAATGCTGGTACATATTTATAAAATTTTTGGCAGGCAGCATTATTACTGTGCGAGGTTTTAAAAATAAACCCCAAAATAACGGCAAGCAAACCAAGTACGACTGCGTCATTGGTAATTAGCGCACTGTGGGCGTCAGTCATAAATGTTCCTTTAAATTAGTGGTGTGTATTATTGTTGTCTTCTATTTCAGCAATCTGGTGCTGAATTAATTCGATAGCGGGATCATCTGGGCACTCATTAATAAAGTACTGCAAATCATCACGCGCCATTTTTGGGCAATCTAGCTGATTAAGTAAATAGCCGCGGTCACGACGCTCATAAGGGTCATCACCAAGTAATTCCATCAGCATATCAACACAATGCAATGCATGACCAAATTTACTTTCGCTGATGAACGACCATTTTTGCTGTGCTAGATACAGCTTATAAAGCTCTTCTTCAAAAATCAGTTCAAGCGGTTCTTGCTCATCACCATTTTCTTCACAGGCATTCTCAGGTGTTATATACCAGCTCTGCTGACCTGTGCTTGGCTCAATTAAATAGCCCTCTTCATCACTCATCCCAACGTGAACGTGCACGTCTCCCTGACTAAGTGTGACCGTGGCATCAAGTTCAGCATGCTGTAATAAATGACAAAGTAAAATTGCCAGCGTGGTTTGCGTGCCACTGCGCATAGTAATGGTATAGCTAAAGCTATTTAACGTGTACTCTGGCACTTTTAAGCTTGATGAGCTAAACAGCCATTGCTGATAAAAGGTATCAAGTAACTTATCGAGACGCTCATGTGGCTCTTTTAATTCGGCGCAAAGAGCTGTTACCGTATTTTCAAGCTCATTAAGGGTGTCATAACAGGCTGTTAAATCAGCTTGTTGATCCCACTTTAATTCAGCGTCGATACAACGATAAAGCACTTTAGAAGAAAATGCGTCAAAGGCCTCATCTTGATAGGATTCATTTTGATCTTCAAACCAAGGGGTGGTCATTTATACTGCTACATCTCTTTCAAAAACGAACAGCTAGTTTACCTACTTTTGCTTTAAGTTACCAATACTGAGCGTTGAGATATAAAAAAGCGGTACGACAGCCAATGCAATCAAATACCGCTCAGAGATTTGTTATAAAAGAAGTGCTGTTTTTGCAGATGCTAAATAACCAATTACTAATAAAATAAGCGTGGTGATCGCAAGTAATACAAGCTTCGCGCTTTTTGCACTTTGCTTAGCGGCAACCACACCGAGTACAATATAAGCAACCACTAAGATTATCTTTTCTAATAACCAAGATTGTTCAAGCGGGTTAAAACCGGCCATTACAATTAATGCCACTGCAGAAATAAGTAATAAGGTGTCGATACTGTGGCTGCCGATAAACACTACTTTGTTTTTTGCCAGAACGCCCGTCTTTAAGCGAGAGAAAGAACGAACGTAGAATAAGATAATACTCAACACGGCAAATAACATGTGAGTATGTTTTACTGCTAAATAATCCATATGCCCCTAATTTTATTTTAATTAATCTGGATAACGTACAAGTACGTCTTCTATTTCTTTAATTCGCTGATTAAACACATCAATCAACTTTGGATCAAATTGTTTGCCCTGTTGCGCGTTAATTTCTTTCACAACATCGTCAAGCGACCACGGCTCTTTGTAGCAGCGCTTATGACGTAGTGCATCAAATACATCAGCTAAAGCAACGATGCGACCTGCAATAGGGATGTCTTCGCCTTTCAACCCTTTCGGGTAGCCTGAACCATCCCAACGCTCATGGTGTGACAACGCAATCACTGCGCCAGTATTAACAATGTCACGATTGGAGTCTTTTAAAATTAAATGACCTTTTTCAGCATGAAGTTGCATGATAGCCCACTCTTCATCGGTCAATGGCCCCGGCTTATTTAATATAGCGTCGGGAATACCCACTTTACCCACATCATGCAATGGCGCAGCTAAGCGAATAAGCTCTGCTTCGCGTTTTGATAGACCATAGCCCATGGCAAGTTCATAACAAATGTGCGACACACGCTTTACATGGTTACCTGTTTCTGTTGAACGTTGCTCTAACGCTTCACTGAGCCTAAATACTAACTCTTGTTGTGTTGCTTCGATTTCAGATTGTAACTGTACATTTTCATACGCCAGCTGCACATTTTGCGAAAAGATTTCAATCAAGTGACGCTGAGTGTCGGTTAAATGCTTAGGGATACCTGAAATAAACAACATGGAATTATGATTATATTCACTACTGCAATAGGCAAATAAATAGTTCTCACGATAAACAATGGTTTTTTCATTTAAAGCTTGCTGACAGGCTTGAAGCTGATCGTGACTTAACACCTCTTCAATCGCCTTGCCTTCACTGCGTTCAAACTCACCTCGGCCCGAAAACACCACTAGCTTCTTTTGGTTATCTTGCGGGTTACTCGCAACTAAACTGGTTGCATACATGGCCTGATCAACGGTTCCTAATAATGAGGTAAGTTGTTGCATCACCCCTTCAATAAAGCTTTCAAGAGAATGAGTTGAAAAGATATCACGTGAAGCTTTAATTATTTTTTCAAGGCCTTGACGAGATTGTTCTATCGACAAAATATCACGATATGAACGCAAGCTCGACATCACTACTGTGAACAGTTTTTGTGCTGTTAATTCAGTTTTTGATTTGTAGTCATTGATATCGTAATTAACGATGACTTGACGCTCTGGTGCTTGCCCAGGCTGACCAGTGCGAAGAATGATACGAATATGATTATTTTTTGCGGTTTCACGAATAAACTTGGCAACTTTAAGGCCGGCATCGTCGGTTTCCATAACCACATCGAGTAATACGATAGCCGCATCTGGATGCTCTTGAATTACTTGCTTAGCTTCTTCACCTGAATAAGCACTAATAAACTCTAAACGTTTATCTTGAAATTCAAAGTCACTCAACGCAAGCTTTGTTACGGCATGTACTTCTGGCTCGTCATCAACGACGATGACTTTCCAACTACCCTGAACCACCTCATTAACTTCGTCAAGTGCTTCATCCGAAAACAAAAAATCATCCATTCTATGGGATCCTCAAAGGCTATGTACGCACAGTGCGCTTTATTGTTATTTAGGCCATTGTGCTAACGTTACACGGTCATTACCGCCAAGATCTTTAATTGTAAGTATATGGCTATACGACATTTGTGCAAAAAATTCTTGTACCTTCACACTTTGTTTGTAGCCATGTTCAATTAAAAGATAGCCATTTGTTGCTAAATAGTCACGTGCGATAGTAATAATTTGTTTAATATCAGCCATACCGTCGTCATCTGCAACTAATGCAGAGAGCGGCTCAAAGCGAACATCGCCTTGGCTTAAATGCTCATCATCATGTTCAATATACGGAGGATTGCTCACAATTAGGTCAAACTTTTGTG
The DNA here is from genome assembly GCF_016464105.1 of Pseudoalteromonas sp. bablab_jr010. NCBI lineage: Bacteria > Pseudomonadati > Pseudomonadota > Gammaproteobacteria > Alteromonadales > Pseudoalteromonadaceae > Pseudoalteromonas > Pseudoalteromonas sp. bablab_jr010. The sequence continues at coordinate 14,365 of NZ_JACDWV010000122.1, forward strand.
TACTTACTGCACTAAACCAGTTGCTCAACGCAAAAGTGGCGTTGTTAATATTGAGTCGTTGTTTGTTCTCTTTGGCAAGCTCAACTGCATCAGCCACTCTATCAACCCCTATCACCTTCCAATTAGGCATTTCACTGGCTAATGCCAAAGCAATTGCCCCTGTGCCAGTGCCTAAATCAAGCACGTTTGCAGCCGTAGGTAGCTCAAGGCCTAAGGCATATTCTACTAACGTTTCGGTATCAGGTCTTGGGATCAGGGTTGTTGGATTAACCTTTAAAGGAAGACTCCAAAATTCACGAAAGCCAACAATATGAGCAACTGGTTCACCATTTAAACGACGCTGACATGCTTGTTCAAAATCACGTTGTTGCTGTTCGGTAAGTTGTTTTTCGGGCCAAGTAAATAAGTAACTACGAGGTTTATCAAGAATGGATAATAACAGGACTTGTGCGTCTAACTTAGCACTGTCGCTGCTAGGCGTTAATAACGCCGTTGCAGCAACAATTGCTTGTTCAATGCATTGTGGCACGATTATTCATCGCCCATCGCGGCAAGTAAGTCAGCTTGGTGTTCTTGCATTAGAGGTTCGATAACACTTCCTAAATCACCAGCAACCACTTCATTCAAACGATAAAGTGTTAAATTAATACGGTGATCGGTAATACGACCTTGCGGGTAGTTATAAGTACGAATACGCTCAGAACGGTCACCGCTACCTACTAGGTTACGACGTTCTGATGCTTCCGCCGCTTGACGCTTTTCATCTTCAGCTTGTTGTAAGCGTGCGCCAAGTACAGACATCGCTTTGGCACGGTTTTTATGCTGTGAACGCTCATCCTGACACTCTACAACCACACCCGTTGGAATGTGTGTAATACGGATTGCTGAGTCAGTTTTATTTACGTGCTGACCACCGGCACCCGATGCACGGAAGGTATCGACTTTAATATCAGCAGGGTTAATTTCAATTGCTTCCGCTTCAGGAATTTCGGCCATAACGGCTACCGTACACGCTGAGGTATGAACACGGCCTTGCGATTCTGTCTCTGGAACACGTTGTACACGGTGCGCACCTGATTCAAACTTAAGCTGACCATACACACCTTCGCCAGAGATATGCGCAATCACTTCTTTATAACCGCCGTGCTCACCTTCGTTAGTACTTACTACTTCTACTTTCCACTTTTTAGTTTCAGCGTAGCGGCTGTACATACGGAATAAGTCACCTGCGAAGATAGCAGCTTCATCACCACCGGTACCGGCACGAACCTCTAAATAGACGTTATTATTGTCTTTAGGGTCTTTTGGTAACATTAGAATTTGGATTTCATCTTCTAATGCAATAATTTGTGCTTTTGCTTCTTTGTATTCTTCTTGCGCCATTTCACGCATATCAGGATCAGAGTCTTTTAACATTTCTTCTGCTGTAGCAACATCATCTTGGGCTTGTTGGTAAGCTAAAAATGCTTTTACGATTTCTTCTAATTCTGAGTATTCTTTAGATAAGGCACGAAAGCGATTTTGGTCGCTGATCACAGAGGGGTCGCTTAGTAGCGCTTGCACTTCCTCATAACGCTCAACTAAGGTTTCTAATTTTCTATAAACAGACTCTTTCATTTAACGACTATTCCTGATCAATACCTAACATTTTCTTTAATTGGCTTAACTCCGCTGCTTCACCTTTTTTAGCAGCATCTTGAATGGCACGGGTAGGTGCGTGCATCAAGCGGTTGGTCAGTTTGTTTGCCAACTCGAGTATTACTTTTTCTGCCTCTTTACCTGCTTGTAGCTGGCCAAGGGCTTTTTCGACAAGTTCTGACTTTATATCTTGTACATCGTTGCGATAATGGCGAATAAGATCCACCGAATCGAGTGAACGCAACCACATAGCAAATTCATCGGTACGTGAGCGAATAATAGCTTGCGCTTGCTCCGCAGCCTGCTCACGAGCGGCGATATTCTCGCTTACTATGGCTTGTAAGTCATCAACTGAATACAAATAGGCAGCATCTAATTCGCCTACTTGGCTTTCGATATCACGCGGTACCGCGATATCGATAAATAACATTGGTTTGTGGCGGCGCTTTTTCAACGCCTGCTCTACCACCCCTTTACCGATAATAGGTAAGGTACTGGCGGTTGAACTAATAACAATATCGGCGTCGTGTAAACGCTCAGGTAACTGGGCAAGTGCAATCACATCCGCATCAACCTCACTCGCTAAAGTTTTAGCGCGTTCAATAGTACGGTTTGCCACCGTGATTTTTTGCGGATCGTTTTGGTATAAGTGCTTAGCAACTAGTTCAATCGTTTCACCTGCACCAATTAGCAGTACATTGGTTTTATCTAGTTTGCCGTAAATATGTTTCGCAAGATTAACCGCGGCATAAGCAACAGATACTGCGCTAGCACCAATATCAGTTTCGGTACGAACTTGTTTTGCGACAGAAAATGTTTTTTGAAACAAACGGTCAAAAGTTACACCAATGGCATCGTGAGTTTTTGCATTATGGTAGGCTTGTTTTATTTGCCCTAAAATTTGCGGCTCACCGAGTACTAACGAATCTAGACCACAAGACACTCGCATTAAATGATTAATTGCTTCGTGATCTTCATGATAATAGATATTATTGCTCAGTTCATGTTCATCCAATCCATGGAAACTGGCTAACCAGTGCAACAGGGTTTGGGAATTACGCTCAGCAAGGCTACAATAGATTTCAGTTCGGTTGCAGGTCGAAACAATAACCGCTTCATTAAAATGCGCATGACCACTTAATTGCTGTAACGCCTCAGACATTTGCTCAGGCGAAAACGCGACTTTTTCGCGTAATTCTACGGATGCGGTTTTGTGATTTATACCAAGTGCTACGATGGTCATATGTACCAAATATTGCTAAGCCCAGCTGTAAAGGCATTAATTTTACCAAAAATCAGCGGAATATGGAAAGTAAGGAACGACATTTGATTAAACAATATTTGATTTTATTCATGTTTTTTTTATTTATCGGCGGTTGTGCGCAAAAAATTTCAACAGTTGATTACATTTATCCTGACTGGAAAAGCCGATTAGAACAACAAGCTCAATGGCAAGTGCAAGGCAAAATGGCATTTATTAGTACAGAGCAGCGCCAGTCAGCCAATTTAAATTGGCAACATGATGAGCAATACAGCGACATGGTGCTTACCAGTTTTATTGGTACCCGTATTCTGTCTTTAAAGCAAAATGCACAAGGTGCTGAACTTGAGTATGACGACAATGTATATACCGACCGTGATGCCTCAATGTTGTTATATCGTTTAACCGGTTTTTCAATCCCATTAGATAATGCCGCAAAGTGGCTAAAAGGTACTGTCGAGAGCGACCAAGCAAGCTATGATGAGCAAGGCCGTTTAAAAAGTCTTATTTGGCAAGCTCACAATGGTCAACAGTGGCAAATAACCTATTCAGACTTCATCAAACAAGATGGTTATTGGCTTCCTGTTAAGCTAAGCCTTAAAAACAATAAAATTCGTATTAAAATTCAACTTAATGATTGGCAGTTAAATTAATCATGACACACGCTTCAACCGCCCCGCTAACGTTAATAGCACCTGCAAAACTTAATTTATTCCTTCATATAAATGGTCGCCGTAAAGATGGCTACCATGAACTCGAAACCTTATTTACCTTTTTAGAATTTGGTGATGACTTAACATTTACTGTCAACAACGAGCCAAATATTACAGTAACCGGTGATACAAACGGTATTGAGCTTGCAGATAACCTTATATATAAAGCAGCCCGTTTATTACAACAGCACTGTGATTGCCAACAAGGCGCTTCAATAAAGCTATTAAAACGTTTGCCTATGGGCGGCGGTGTTGGCGGCGGCTCATCTGATGCCGCCACTACCCTGCTTGCTCTTAATAAACTATGGGGCTGTGATTTATCACTTACAGAATTAGCTCAGCTTGGGGTGAAATTAGGCGCTGATGTACCAGTATTTATCAATGGTCACACTGCCATTGCCCATGGGATTGGCGAGCAACTAGAAAATATTGAATTACCGCAAAGTTGGTTCTGTGTAGTGCATCCAGGGCAGCATGTGAGCACCGCGAAAATTTTTACCCACCCAGATTTAAAGCGCGACACACCTAAGCTAAAAGCAGACTGGCAAACAGAAAATTTAGGCAATGATTGTGAGGCTTTAGTTAAAAAGCTCTGCCCCGAGGTTGAAAAAGCCCTGCAGTGGTTGCTAAAATACGCCCCGTCAAAGATGACTGGTACAGGCGCTTGCTGCTTTGCTGAGTTTTCAACCGAGGCACAAGCACAACAAGTTTTAGCTCAATTACCAGAAAAATGGACAGGTTTTGTTGCAAGTAGTGCTACACTTTCTCCTGCTCATACAGCATTAAATGCTCACTTTGAAATGAAGTAACGTACAAGTAAATGTTAACCTGCTTTGGTGCCTACCATAGCCTGTTAGTCCCAAAATTCAGTGCCTGAGGAACCCTACCGTGCCTGACATGAAGCTCTTCGCTGGTAACGCAACACCTGAGCTAGCTCAAAAAGTTGCAAAACGTTTGTATATTGAATTAGGCGATGCTGTTGTTGGCCGTTTTAGTGACGGTGAGATCAGTGTTCAAATTAATGAAAATGTTCGTGGCTCTGACGTTTTCATTGTCCAATCAACCTGTAACCCTACTAACGATAACTTAATGGAGCTTATCGTTATGGTTGATGCCCTACGTCGTGCGTCTGCTGGACGTATTACTGCCGTTATCCCTTACTTTGGTTATTCACGTCAAGACCGCCGCGTGCGTTCTGCTCGTGTACCAATTACAGCTAAAGTAGTTGCAGATTTCCTTTCAAGTGTTGGTGTTGACCGCGTTCTAACGGTTGATTTACACGCTGAACAAATCCAAGGTTTCTTCGACGTACCAGTTGATAACGTATTTGGTAGCCCAGTTCTACTTGAAGATATGAAAGAACGCGACTTCGATGACGTTGTTGTTGTTTCTCCTGATATCGGTGGTGTTGTTCGAGCTCGTGCAATCGCTAAGCTATTAAACGACACAGACCTTGCTATTATCGACAAGCGTCGTCCACAAGCAAACGTTTCACAAGTAATGCACATTATTGGTGACGTTGAAGGTCGTGACTGTATCATCGTTGATGACATGATCGATACCGGTGGTACTTTATGTAAAGCAGCAGCAGCGCTTAAAGAACACGGTGCAAAACGCGTATTTGCTTACGCTACTCACCCAGTACTTTCAGGTAATGCCGCTGAGAACATTCGTAACTCAGTCATTGACGAAGTTATCGTAACTGACTCAATCACACTATCTGATGAGCTTAAAGCAATTGATAAAATCAAAGTGCTTACACTTGCAGATATGCTTGCTGAAACAATCCGTCGTATCAGCAACGAAGAATCTATTTCAGCGATGTTTGAACACTAATCAACATCACTGCAATACTAAAAAAAGCACCGCTTAGGTGCTTTTTTTGTAGTCGTTATTTATTTTCCCCGAAAGGGGTGGTATGATAGCGCGCCTTTTGGCTAGGGACCTTGGTCGCAAAGGCCCTAAGACTATTAATTATTGGAGACATTATGTCAACTTACACATACAATGCAGAATTACGTACAGAAACAGGTACTGGTGCGAGCCGCCGCCTACGCCGTGAAGATAAAGTTCCTGCAATCCTTTACGGTGCTGACAAAGAAGCTGCATCAATCGTTCTTGCACACAAAGATATGATCAAAGCGCAAGAAGACGAAGGTTTCTACACGCACATCCTTACTTTAAACATCGGTGGCGAGTCAGTTGAAGCTATCCTTAAAGATATTCAACGTCACCCGTACAAGCCTAAGATCACTCACTTAGACTTCCAACGTGTAGATGCTACTCACAAACTTCACACTAAAGTGCCTGTACACTTCATCGGTGAAGAGAAAGTAACTAAAGCTGGTAACACTGTTGTTCACCAATTAACTGAAATCGAAATCACGTGTCTTCCTAAAGCACTTCCTGAGTTCGTTGAAGTTAACGTTTCAGATTTAGTAGCTGGTGATTCAATCCACCTTTCTGACCTTAAACTTCCTTCAGGTGTTTCATCTGTTGAGCTAACTAAAGGCGCTGATCACGATCAGTCAGTTGTTACTGTTAAAGCTAACAAAGCAGCTCCAGCTGAAGAAGAAGCTTCAGAAGACGCTGCAGAATAATTTTTAAGGTGTAAACACCTTGAATTCTATTCAAATGCTTGTGGGCCTGGCTAATCCAGGCCCCGAATACGCAAACACACGCCATAATGCAGGTGCTTGGTTCATCGAAGAACTGGCTGCACGTTATAACTGCACACTCAAACATGATCCTAAATATCACGGCCTCACCGGCAAAGTGATTATTCAAGGCCAAGAATTTAAATTACTGATCCCTACAACTTATATGAATTTAAGTGGTAAGGCGGTGAGTAGTCTCGCTAATTTCTTTAAAATCCCTGTTGAGAACATTCTCGTTGCTCATGACGAAATGGACTTAGATCCTGGGATTGCAAAACTTAAAAAAGGTGGCGGCCACGGCGGTCACAATGGTTTAAAAGATATTATTGCGAAAATGGCAAACCAAAAAGATTTCATGCGCCTTCGTATAGGCATTGGTCATCCAGGTCACCGAGAAATGGTAACAGGCTGGGTGCTAGGTAAAGCCGCGAAAGACGATCAAGAAAAAATGGACGCCGCCGTTGACGAAGCAGTTCGTTGTATGGAAATACTTGCAAAAGATGGTGTGTTAAAAGCACAAAACAGACTACATTCATTTAAACCTTAATCCGTTTTAATGAAATTACACAAGGTATCTTACTATGGGTTTTAAATGTGGCATCGTTGGTTTGCCAAACGTTGGTAAATCAACTCTATTTAATGCACTAACTAAAGCGGGTATTGAAGCCGCTAACTTCCCTTTCTGTACCATTGAGCCTAACACGGGTGTGGTACCGGTTCCTGATGCGCGCTTAAATGATTTAGCCGCTATCGTAAATCCTCAGCGTATTTTACCAACGACGATGGAATTCGTTGATATTGCAGGTCTAGTAAAAGGCGCATCGAAAGGTGAAGGTTTAGGTAACCAATTCTTAGCAAACATTCGTGAAACAGATGCGATTGGTCACGTTGTTCGTTGTTTTGAAGACGAAAACATTGTTCACGTTGCTGGCACAATTGACCCTGCTGATGATATCGACGTAATTAACACTGAATTAGTACTTGCTGATATGGACAGTGCTGATAAAGCGATTGTTCGTAATGCTAAAAAAGCAAAAGGCGGCGACAAAGACGCTAAAGAGCAAAATGCTGTTTTAGAAAAAGTAAAAGTACACTTAGATGAAGGTTTAACGTTACGTTCTTTAGAACTAACTAAAGAAGAAAAAGCAGCAATTAAGCCACTTAACTTCTTAACAATCAAACCGACCATGTATATTGCGAACGTGGCAGAAGATGGTTTTGAAAATAACCCTTACCTAGACAAAGTACGTGAAATTGCCGCTGCAGAAGATGCGGTTGTTATTCCAGTATGTGCAGCGATTGAATCTGAGTTATCTGAACTTGAAGAAGAAGATAAACTAGAATTTATGGCTGACCTAGGTTTAGAAGAACCAGGTCTTAACTTAGTGATCCGTGGTGGTTACGAGTTACTTAAATTACAAACCTACTTCACTGCTGGCGTTAAAGAAGTACGTGCATGGACAATCCCAGTAGGTGCGACTGCACCACAAGCTGCGGGCAAAATCCACACTGACTTTGAGCGTGGCTTTATCCGTGCACAAACTATCGCATTTGACGACTACATTGCGTTTAAAGGCGAAAGCGGTGCTAAAGAAGCTGGTAAGATGCGTCAAGAAGGTAAAGAGTACATCGTTAAAGACGGCGATGTGATGAACTTCTTATTTAACGTATAAGCATATTTGCTCATTCGATTTTAAAAGGCTCGTTATCACGAGCCTTTTTTATTGCCTAAATATTACTAACCCTTCCCTAAATCATCAAAGCATGGTGGGTAATACTTCTGCAGCCTCACCTCTGCTTGTTCTTTTTAGTGATGTACGGTGTTATTTATGCTTAACAGTGAATCATCGTCGAAAGCAAATGAGTGATAACAACAGTTAATTGAGGGGATTTCAAAGCTCGCTAGCAATTTTGCGACCTATTGACTGCTCGATTAGCAAATTGTCGGGATTTTAAAAGTAAAAATAAGCCCCCTTAATGACAAAATAGCCTATATAAATTCATTCGCTTTCGCTTTTTTATGTTTAAATCACCTAAAAGATCACGCTAACTAATTTTGAAACTTGATTTTTGTATAAAAATCAAGCAGCTTTAAATGTACGTTTTAAAACTCTTACGATGCGTTTGGGAATTAAACTCATAAATTGCAGTCAAAAAAACAGCAATTTAAATGAAATTTCGCCACTTAGCTTAATTTTAATGCAAACAAACACTGGTAAGCATTTTTTTGCAAAAAAGGTGTTGACGGATTTAGGTCATATCAGCATAATACGCCCCGCACTCAGCGATGAAGTGCTAACAAAAAAGATGGCTAAGTAGCTCAGTTGGTTAGAGCACATCACTCATAATGATGGGGTCACAGGTTCAAATCCCGTCTTAGCCACCATTCTTTTTGTTGCTCAATGAAGAGTTTAAAATAACTACCAGTACTTTAAGTACGAATTATGCGGGAGTGGCGGAATTGGTAGACGCGCTGGATTTAGGTTCCAGTAACTTCGGTTGTGAGAGTTCAAGTCTCTCCTTCCGCACCATGTTCTTGATAAGAACTCAAACTATCAAGCTTTTGTTGGGATATCGCCAAGCGGTAAGGCAGCAGGTTTTGATCCTGCCATTCCCAGGTTCAAATCCTGGTATCCCAGCCACGATGGCTAAGTAGCTCAGTTGGTTAGAGCACATCACTCATAATGATGGGGTCACAGGTTCAAATCCCGTCTTAGCCACCATTCTTTCTTAAGAATGGCTCTGCAGGAGTTAAAGCTGCACTCAATGAAGAGTTTAAAATAACTACCAGTACTTTAAGTACGAATGATGCGGGAGTGGCGGAATTGGTAGACGCGCTGGATTTAGGTTCCAGTAACTTCGGTTGTGAGAGTTCAAGTCTCTCCTTCCGCACCATGTTCTTGATAAGAACCAAAACTATCAAATTATTCTTTGTTGGGATATCGCCAAGCGGTAAGGCAGCAGGTTTTGATCCTGCCATTCCCAGGTTCAAATCCTGGTATCCCAGCCACTTTCTCAAAGTGTTAAAGAATGCTCAATGAAGAGTCTAAAATAACTACCAGTACATTAGTACGAACGATGCGGGAGTGGCGGAATTGGTAGACGCGCTGGATTTAGGTTCCAGTAACTTCGGTTGTGAGAGTTCAAGTCTCTCCTTCCGCACCATGTTCTTGATAAGAAC